>NZ_JBAMDH010000021.1:0-103240 GCF_036961685.1 Massilia sp. DD77 | reverse complement strand
GTTTTGCGCGCGAAGCCGAGATTTCCCATGAGTTCGTCAACCTGCGCGCCGGCGAGCGTGTTCGTGGCGCCGTCCACGTGCAGAACGTCAACGCTTACCACCGGCGCTTCCGGCAATGGCTGGCGCGCTTTCATGGCATCGCTTCGTGCTACCTGCCGAATTACCTGGGCTGGCAATGGGCGCTGGACGGGACGCGCATTGCCACGCCAGAGCGATTTCTGCGCTGTGCGATCGGCGTCTTCAACACATGACGGGCACAGCGCCACAAAAAACAAACGCCCGGGCTAGCCGGGCGTTTGCCTGTCGGTGCTGCCGCGGCTTAGTTGGTCTTCTTGACCTGGTTGCCGATCACGCCGCCCACGGCAGCGCCGCCGACGGTGCCGGCAGCGCTGCCGCCGGTCAGCGCGCCGCCGATGACCGCGCCGGCGCCGGCGCCGATGGCGGTGTTCTTGTCCTGTTGCGACATGCCCGAGCAGCCGGCCAGGCCGAGGGCAGCGCTTGCCAGCGATGCGGTAACGACGAGTTGTTTAATAGTCTTCATGGTAATTCTCCTATCGGTGGGTTCTACTTCAAGCGCAGGTCGTTCCTGACCGACTTCACGCCTTTCACGGTTCGGGCAACCGTCGCTGCGGCCGCCACGCTCTCCGCCGAGCCGACGAAGCCGCTCAGCTGGACGACGCCTTGGTAGGTCTCGACATTGATTTCCGAGGCCTTCAGGTCCGGATCCCCCACCAGCGCCGCCTTCACCCCCGCGGTAATCGCGGCATCGTCCACGATGGCGGCCACGCCGCGGCGATTGTCTACGTCGGTGGAGGCGCACCCGGCGACCCCCGCCATTGCCAGGCAAGCCAGCAAGGTAGTAGTGAGGCCGAGGTGGCGCATGGTGCGGTTTCCGTTCATTCCAGCGTTCAATGTTCGATGACTTGACGCCAGCATATTCCCGCACGTGAATCTGATCTGTTCGGCAACACACGGATGCCACGGATCGTCAACTCAGCGCTATGTCAGCGCCAGCTCAGCGCCGCTGGGTCTTGCCCGGCGGCGGCGCGGTTGGTTTTTCCTTGGCTTGCGCCACCAGGCGCGCGCAGTCGCTGTCCTCGCCCGGCCCCGCGTTGATCAGGGGCAGCAGGGCCGCGATCGGCGCCGCCGCCGCCAGCGCCGCCGCGCCGCCGGCCTTGAGCGCCAGCACGCCCTTGTCGATCGACACGTCCGGCTGCTTGAACGGACCGCGCACATACAGCGGCGAGCGCAGCGAGAAGATGCGCAAGGCCTTGGTCTGCGGGTTGATGCGCAGGTCGAGCTGCTCGCCCGCCAGGTTGATCGCACCGTCGACCGTGATCAGGGCCTCCTCGGTATCGATGACGAAGCTGCGCGTCTTGGCGATGCCGTTGGTAACGGCGAAGTCGGCCGCCACGCAATTGAGTTGTACCTGCTTGTCGCCGAACAGCTTGGTGATGATGATGTTGCCCACGTTCAGGCCCGCCATCTCGAGCAGCATCTTGCTCACCGTGCCCCGGTCGACCAGCGCCTTCAGCTCGCCATTGGACTTGGCGAGCAGGCTGGCCACCGAATTGCCGACCGCCGACAACTGGGCGTCGCCGTTGATCTGGCCTACCGTGGCCTGCTGGATCTGCTCGACCTGCGGGAACAGCTGCTTGATCTGGATCTTGCGCGCGGCCACCTTGGCCGTGGCGCGGATCGCGCTCTTGCCTTCGCGTCCACTACCGTCCAGGCGAATGGTCGAGCGGACCGTGCCGCCCGCCATGCCGAACTCGAGCGGTTCCAGGCTCAGCACCGCGTCCTGCATCTTCAGGTGGGTCGAAAGTTTGCTGATCGGCAGGGCCTTGTCGCGGATTACGCGGTCGGCCGCGTAGCGCACGTCGGCGTCGAGCACGGTCCAGCGCTCGGTCTTGAATTCCTCGACCGGCAGCACCTTGCCCGCCGGCTGCAGGGTATCGGCATTGCGCTCCTGCTTGGCGGCGTTGGAGTCGGCGCCGATCAGCGGCGCCAGGTCGGCGAACACCAGCTGTTTCGAGCGGACATTGCCCGACAGCTTGGGCCGCTTGCCGCCGGTGACGTATTCGAGGCGTCCGCCGATATCGCTCGACCCCACCTTGCCGGTGAAACCGTCGTAGACCCAGCGTTTGCGCTCTTCCCCAAGGGTGCCGATCAGGCGGCCCGAGGTCGAGAACGGCCCCGTGGTCGGCAGCAGCACCCTGGTGAAGTAGTAGAGCTGGTCCATGCTGGGCCCTGCCAGTTCCAGCTTGAGGTCGAGCGCCGCCAGTTTCGCCGGCCGCGTGACCGTGCCCTCGACCGCGATCCGCGTCTTGCCGGAGCGCATGTCGGCCTGGATCGGATAGGGTGTGCTCTGCTGCTTGAGCGAGAGTACCGCGCCCGCCTTGCCGCCGCCCTTGACCGGCGCGCCGTTGTACGTGCCGCTCAGGGTCCAGCCCACGCCGTATGTCGGATCCTTGTCGAGGGTGCGCACCTGGGCCGTGACATCGGCCTCCGTGACGGCGTCCTTGATGTGCAGCACGCCGTCGGTCAGCACCACGCGTTCGAGATCCAGCTTCCAGCGCGACTTTTCCTGGTTGCGCTTGAAAGTCCAGTTGTTGTGCGTGGCGTCGGTACGCAGCAGGTCCACGCGCGGCGCCTCGAAACGCAACAGCGGAATGTGGATGGTCTTGTGCAGCAGCGCGAATGGATTGAGCGAGAACGAGAACTGGCGTACGCTGGCCATGTCGCGTACCGGCATGGTCGCAGGATTGCCCATGTACACATCGTTGGCGTACAGATAGGGCCAGGGGATATGGTCGCGCCAGGTGCGTTCGGCCGGCGCCATGGTCTTGGCGGGGCTTTCCCACTCGACCTGCAAATTGCCGCGGATCGCGAACGGGCGGTCGATGGCGTCGCTCACCCGTGTGTTGATCCACGGCCGGGCGCGGTTCCAGTCGAAGGTGAGGATGAAGACGATGGCCAGCACCGGCAGTGCGATCGCGATGCCGAGGACGGTCAACAGGAGCTTGTGCTTGCGGATCTTCTTCTTGCGGCCAGACTTGGCGTCGCTGGCCGCTGGCGTCGAGGTGTCGGCCATGGCGTGTCCTTCCTGTAGAGGGATTGTTGGCCCGAGCGTAGCGCAAGGCGCGGCGTACTGATGTGCGGTGCCGCACGCACCCCGGAGCCTTCGCCTGGGCAATGTGCGCCAGCGTACTGATCTCATCCGATAACAGGTTTATAACCTTATCTAACCCTTTCCCCACCCAGGAGACTACGATGGACAAGAATCATCCGATGACTCAACTGGCCCGGCTCGGCTGCCTGTGCGCGGTGCTGGCGCTGAGCGCCTGCGCAAGCGAGCAGAAGGCCCCGGCCACCGCGGACGTCGCGGTATCGCGCAATGCCGTCGAGAACGCCGTGTCGGCCGGCGCCGCCGAGCTGGCGCCGGAAGAAATCAGCGCCGCGCGCGACAAGATGGTACGCGCCAACCAGGCCCTCGCCGCCAAGGACTACAAGCTGGCGCGCGAACTCGCGGTCCAGGCCCAGGCCGACGCCAAGCTTGCCCAGAGCAAGGCCCGATCGGCCAAGGCCAGCGCCGCCTCGAACCAGCTGAACGAGGACCTGCGCGTGCTGCGCGAAGAGGTCGACCGCGCCAATGCGGGTTCCACCCAGATGGGCACCAGCCAGACCGGCACCACCCAGCAGCAATAAAGTAGAGCGGCACCAGCTGAAAACAAGCCGAGCGGCAAGCACGGAAGCGCTTCCGTCGCCGCGATCCATGCGTCCGCGCCCATGGCGCCCGAACAAGAAGAGGACCAGACCATGAACAACCGTAAGCCCGTGATCTCGATGCTGGCCGCCGCAGTGCTGGCCGTTGCCTGCGCCAGCGCCCCGGTGACCACCCCGACCCTCGACCAGGCCAGGGCCGACTTCGTCGCCGCCAACAACAATCCACAGATCGCGAACTACGCGCCGCTCGAATTCAAGGCGGCCAGCGATGCGCTCGACCAGGCCAACGCCGCCGCGGCGCGGCGCGAGAGCCTGAGCGACATCGACCGCCTGGCCTACCTGGCCAAGCAGAAGATCGCCACCGCCCATGAAGTGGCCAAGGGCAAGGCCGCCGAGGCAGACATCGCCAACGCCTCGCGCGAACGCGACGCCGTGCGCCTGGAGGCCCGTACCGCCGAGGCCGACCGCGCCAAGCGCGACGCCGAGGCCGCTCAGGCCCAGGCCGCATCGGCCCAGCAGCAGGCCGCGCAAGCCCAGGCCCAGGCCCAGGCAGCCCAGGAGCAGAACGCGGCCCTGACCCAGCGCGCCGCCCAGCTCGAGGCGCTGCTGGTCGAACTGCACGCGGTCAAGACCGAGCGCGGCTACGTGGTCACCATCGGCGACGTGCTGTTCGGCACCGACAAGTCGAGCCTGACGCCGAACGGTATGGCGACCCTGCGCAAGCTGGCCGACGTGATGGCGCAGAACCCGAACCGCAGCGTGCTGGTCGAAGGGTTTACGGACAGTGTCGGCAGCGAGACCTACAACCAGGAGCTGTCGCAGCGGCGCGCCAACGCGGTGGCCACGGCCCTAGGATCGCTCGGCGTGCCGCGCGACCGCATCGCCATGCGCGCCTACGGCGAAGCCTTCCCGGTGGCCTCGAACGACTCGGCCTCGAACCGCCAGCTCAACCGCCGGGTCGAGATCGTGCTGTCGAACGAAGGCGCGCAGATTCCGCCGCGCTCGGCAGGACGCTGAGGCGGGGACCGCCCGGGCAGGACTGGAACCGCCCGGGCAAACCTGAAACATAAGGACCGACTATGGAACATAAGACCAGTCTGGCGCACGGCTTCGACATCGCGGCGATCCGCCGCGCCGCGGCCAACCTCGACGAAGGCGCAGTGACCGAGGGCTACCAGGCCGACCGCGAAGCCGTCATCGCCATGCTCAACGACGCCCTCGCCACCGAGCTGCTGTGCATCCTGCGCTACAAGCGGCACTACTACACGGTGAGCGGGCCGGGCACCGGCCATATCAAGGCCGAGTTCCTCGAGCATGCGCAGCAGGAGCAGGACCACGCCGACCGCATCGCGGAACGCATCGTCCAGCTGAACGGCTCGCCGAACTTCAACCCGGCCACGCTGACCGCGCGCAGCCACGCCGAGTACGACGAGTCGGAGGACGTGCAGTCCATGATCCGCGCCAACCTGATCGCGGAGCGGGTGGCGATCGAGTCCTATCGCCAGATGATCGCCGCTATCGGCGACAAGGACCCGACCACCCGCAACATGCTCATCGACATCATGGCGGTCGAAGAGGAGCACGCGGACGACATGCGCGACCTGATGGCCTGAAGGCAGGGCAACCATATTAACCACCATTACAACGACACGAAGGAGTACATCATGCACGACACCTACCGCTCTTCCAGCAACGGCAGCTCGCATCCGATCAGCGGCGCCACCTACGCCACCCAGTCCGACATGAAGGCTCTCGTGCGCGATGCCCAATCGATGCTGTCGGCGGCGGCCAATCTCACCGGCGAAAAAGCCGACGAGCTGCGCCACCGCGGGATGGAGATGCTGGACCGTGCGCTGGGCAAGGCGAGCTACGTGCAGGACCAGGCCATGGAGCGTAGCAAGGAACTGGCGCACACGGCCGATGTCTACGTGAAGGACAACCCGTGGCGCACGATGGCCGTCGCCGCCGGCGTAGGCATCCTGCTCGGAGTGCTGCTCAGCAAGAACACCAAATAACCAGCGCCGGGGGCTGCCGTGGAAAAGAACGATAACGTAGTGCACAACCCCGGCCTCATGGGCGGGATCTCCAGCCTGGGCAAGAGCCTGTTCGGCCTCATGGTCTCGCGGGTGGAGCTCGCCGCGCTCGAGCTGTCCGAGGTGCGCAACCACGTGATCGAGCTGGTGGCGGTATTCGCCGTCGCCGCGCTGTCCGTGTGGTTCGCCATTGCCTACGGCACGGTGATGGTCGTGGCGCTGGCCTGGGACGCCATGGGCTGGAAGATCCTGTTGATCATGTTCGTCATTTTTCTTCTTGTCACCGCGGTGCTGGTGGCGAAGGGATTGTCCTTGCTGAAGCAAAACAAGCTGGGCTTCCCCGAGACCATGAAGGAACTGAAGAACGACCGCGACATGCTGCGCTAAGCGGCGACACGATGGGGAGGAATCATGCACAATCATGACGGAACGACTGGTTTGGCCGGTCACAAGCACAGCCTGGATCCGGCGGCCCGCAAGCAGGAGCTGCTGCGCGAAGGAGAATACTTTCGCGCCAGCGTCGTGCACGCGAAGGCGCATATCCGCCACGCGGCGCGGCCCGAAGTCATGCTGCACTCGGCGATCGACCACGCCACCTGGGCCCTGCGGGCACGCGCCGATGCGCTGCTCAAGCCCACGGGGACCAACGTGTCGGTGTTGATGCCGTATGCGCTGGCGGTGGTGAACTTCGTTCGCCAGCGCCGCCTGGGCAAGCCGGTGGCGGGCGCGGTGCTGGGGCTGGGCGCGCTGGGCTGGTATCTGAATCGCAGGAAGGTGCAGCAGCAGCAGCTCACGCACTAAGCGGCTGCGCCACAAGAAGGTCAAGAAGTCTGCCACGAATATGGTGGGGCTTGAGCGGCGTCTCAATCGGGGATTGGACGCCGTCTTTTTTTGTCCGCACGGTTTGATGCCAGGGTTGGCCGGGGCGCGCAGCCGGCTCCGCCGCCGACGCGTCGAACGCTGACGGCGTCCTTGTCGCGAGCAGGCCGGTTGAGGCTGATTGAACGCGTCGGTGGCAGAGCCGCCAACCCTACGGCCATTACCAGCGGTATCTGGGTGCGGGTCCGTAGCGTGGGCGGGTCTCCCGCCCACGCGTTCAAGCAGCCTGTGAACGGCCGCTTCGGCGGGCGTTCTATGCGTGACTATAAACTGCCGTGATCGCAGAGATAGGCAGCGCGTCTTTTCCAGCGCTGCCTGGACGCGCGGGCGGGGAGGCCGGCCTACCCTGCAGTTGGCTGTACGGGCCCGGGCAAGGCAAGATGCGTTGCCCATGGACGCAAGCGAGCCGGCCGCCAAGGCAGCCAGCTACCGAAGACCGCCGGCCTCACTGCTCCTGTTCCACCTGCGCCTTCGCCTGTGCCATATCCTGCTGCCAGGTGGCGTTCGCTTCCTTCATGCACGCACCGCGTTCGGCCGCGGGCTGCTTCCTGCACGCGTTCCGCGCCTCGTTCAGCGCGGCGCCGATTTCCTTCTGCAGTGTCTTGAGCCTTGCCTGGCGGGTCTGGTCGTTGCGGTACCAGCGCGCCGGGTCGCCTTGCGCGATCTCGCGCGCCTGCTGGCGCGCCACGGTCGGATCGACCACCGCATCGGTATGGCGCGGCGCCTGCTCGCCCTCGGTCTGTGCCTGGGCCGCCACGGCGGCCAAACCCAGCGCGCAGGCGGATACCCCGCGCGACAGGCGGTTCGGGAATCCCATGCTTGCCTCCTGCCTCAAGTAGACCGGCGCACCGGCGCCGGCTCACGCTACAGCCATCCGGTCAGCAGTAACACGACCAGCAGGATCACCAGTACGCC
The DNA here is from genome assembly GCF_036961685.1 of Massilia sp. DD77. NCBI lineage: Bacteria > Pseudomonadati > Pseudomonadota > Betaproteobacteria > Burkholderiales > Oxalobacteraceae > Massilia > Massilia sp. DD77. The sequence goes on along the minus strand of NZ_JBAMDH010000021.1, from coordinate 95,687 downwards.
GGTCACGCCCACCGGGCCATATCCCCAGCTTCGGCTGTGGCTCCAGGTCGGCAGCACGCCGACCAGGGCCACCAGCAGGATGACGAGCAACAGCGCGCCCATCGCTGCCTGCTACTAGAGGTGCATCAGTAGCGATAGACGCGGCCGTCGACGATGCGAACCCGGTTACCGACGCGCAGGTCATACACGCTGTCCTGGGTGACGGTGCGGTATTCGCCGTTATCCATGCGGATATTGATCTGATACGCCTCCTGTCCGCCCGCGTTGCGGTTGCCTTCGACCTTGTTGCCGATCGCGGCGCCGGCGACGCCGCCAGCCACGGTGGCGGCGGTGCGGCCGCTGCCGCTGCCGACCTGGTTGCCGGCCAGGGCGCCGACCACGCCGCCCAGGATGGCGCCGGCGCCGCTGGTGCGGCCGTTGGCCTGGGTCACCTGGATCGATTCGATGGTGCCGTAGCCCATGGAGGCCGTGTTGTTGTAGCCGCTGTTGGCATAGCCGCCGCTTGCATAGCCGCCGTTGTTATACGGCTGGGAGCTGTTGCTGGCGCAGCCAGTGAGAAGGGCGCCGGTGGCCACGACGACTGCGGCGAAAGTACGGGTAGCTTTCATGTTGTTCTCCTGACAAAAGTATGACGCCAGATTAATCACGCACCCAACAGGGGTCTGTGCGTTGACGCACCCACCTTTCGACCCAAACGAGCCGGACTGTTGCGCACTCGTGAATGTGTTCGATACCGAACAGAAAACGCTGAGCGTGACGTGTACAACGTCACTTAGTGTGTTGACAAATGGAGAAGAAAAAATGAAAACCTCGCATGCGCTTCTGCTGCTTGGCGCCGCCCTCAGCTGGGCCGGCCACAGCCGCGCGCAGCAGCCGGTGCCCGATGCAAAGACGGCGTATGCCCAGGCGCGCGAGGCTGCCGAAGCCAGCTACAAGGCGGCCCGCGCCAAGTGCGACCTGATCGCCGGCAATCCCCACGACCTGTGCGTGGCCGACGCCCGCGCCGCACGGGTGCGGGTCGAGGAAGAGGCCGAGGCCGCCTATAAAAACACCCTGGCCGCCTATACCCAGGCGCGCATGCGCATCGCGTCGGCCAACCACGACCGCGACAAGGTGCGCTGCGCCGCACTGACCGGCAACGAGCGCGACGTCTGCCTGGAACAGGCCAAGGCCGTGCTGGTGGCGGCCCAGGCCGACGCCAAGGCCGACCGCAAGACCATCGAAGCGCGCCTCGATGCCCGCGAAGACAAGATCGCCGCCGAATACCGCGTGGCGCTGGAAAAATGCGACGCCTTCGCCGGCGCCGCCAAGGATCAATGCGTGAACGCCGCGAAGACCGCGTTCGGCAAATAGGAATCCGCATGCCGGCCGGGCCGGCACTGCACGACCGCCCGACAGGGCAATGCTGTACCACTGACCACTACTAACAAGGAGCCATCATGAAAATCGCACAACGCCTCATCACCGCCGCCTTCACCGCCGCTGTCGCCATCACCGCCGTCGGCTGCGCAAGCAACAATCCGGATTCGACCACCAAAACCGCCGGCGAATACGTCGACGACGCCGTCATCACCACCAAGGTGAAGGCAGCGCTGGCCGCCGACCCGAACGTGAAGGCGACCGAGGTGAATGTCGAAACCTTCAAGGGCGACGTCCAGCTGTCGGGCTTCGTGGCCCAGCCGGGTGACGCGCAGCGCGCTGTGGAAATCGCACGTGGCATCAAAGGCGTGACTTCGGTCAAAAACGACATCCGTGTGAAATAATAGCGGGTCACCGGGGCGGCCCGGTATATTGTTCAGGCGTTTTCCATGCAGCTAGCTCATTCCGATCCGGCGTCCGCGATGCCGGCCCCCTTGCCTGATCGAGCCGCCCCGGACGCGCCACCCGATGGCCCGGACGCCCGCCCGGCGGACGAGGAAGACCTCGCCCTCCAGTCCGGCGGCCTGCGCCTGCCGGTACACGTCAACGCACGCGGCATCTCGCTGGGCATCCTGGCGACCGTCGCCTGCGTGTTCGCCCTGCAATGGGCACAGAAATTCTTCGTGCCGCTGCTGCTCGGCATCCTCATCGCCTACACCCTGAATCCTGTCGTGCTGTGGCTCGAGCGCCTGCACGTGCGCCGCGCCGTCGGCGCCACCCTGGTCACGGCGGTGATCGTCGCGCTGATGGCCGGCACCATCTACCGCCTGCAGGACGAATTCTTCAATATCGTCGACGAACTGCCGACCTTGACCCACAAGATCACCAAGATCCTCACCAACAACCAGGGCGGACAGCGCTCGACCATCCAGCAGGTCCAGGCGGCCGCGGCCGAGATCGAGCGCGCGGCCAACAATGTCGGCAGCGACACGCGCAAGGCGGCGCCGCGGCGCCAGAGCCAGTTGCCGCCGGCCGCGGCCGGCTCGAACATCCGCGTCATGGACTGGGTGCTGGCGGGATCGGTGGGCCTGGCGACCTTCCTGTCGCAGGCGACCATGGTGGTGTTCCTGGTGTTCTTCCTGCTGCTGGCGGGGGACACCTTCAAGCGCAAGCTGGTCAAGCTGACCGGGCCTTCGCTGACGCGCAAGAAAGTCACGGTGCACATCCTGGACGACATCAACACCTCGATCCAGAACTATATGTTCATGCTATTGGTTACCAACGTGCTGCTGGCCCTGCTGATGTGGGGCGCGCTGCGCGCTATCGGCCTGGAAAACGCCGGCGCCTGGGCCGCTTTCGCCGGCGTGGCCCACCTGATGCCTTACTTCGGGCCGCTCCTGATCACCGCCGCGACCGGCATGGTGGCCTTCCTGCAGTTCGAATCGGTGCGCATGGTGATCCTGGTGGCCGGCGCCTCGCTGGGCATCGCGACCCTGGTCGGCATGGTGGTTGCTACCTGGATGACGGGCAAGATCGCCAAGATGAATCCGGCCGCCGTCTTCGTCAGCCTGCTGTTCTGGGGCTGGCTGTGGGGCGTGTGGGGCCTGCTGCTGGGCGTGCCGGTGGTGATGGTCCTGAAGGTGGTGGCCGAGCGGGTCGAGGGCATGGAAGTGGTGTCCGAACTGCTGGGCGAATAGCACCGCATCCCAAGGGGACGGCCCGCGAGGACCGCCCCGGCTTCCATCAAGGCTTGACCGTCCCGGGCATCGGGGCCTTGTTCTTGTCGCCCGTTTCGTGGGCCGGCTTGTGGCGCAAGCTGCCCATCTTGAGCGCGTACTGGCGCGCGAACTCGGCGCCCAGGAAGAAGATCTGGGCCGAGTAATACACCCACAGCAGCAGGGCGATCAGGGAACCCGCGGCCCCGAAGCTGTCGGCCGCGCCGCTGTTGCCGATGTACAGGCCGATGCCGAATTTTCCGAGCGTGAACATGGCCGCGGTGCCGAGGGCGCCGATGGTCACGTCGTGCCAGGACAGCTTGATCTTCGGCAGCAGCTTGTAGATCACGCCGAACAGGGTGGCGATCACCAGGAAGCTGATGCCGGATGCCACCCAGCCGAGAATCAGGGCCGCTTCCTTCCACATGCCGCCGATGTAGCGCTCCACGACGGCCATGCCGGCGCTGACCACCAGCGAGACCATCAGCAGGAAGGCGAGCACCAGGATCAGGCCGAATGACAGCAGGCGGGTGCGGATCACGAGCCAGACCCCGGATCCGGTGGGCTTGGGCACGTCCCAGATCTCGTCGAGCGAGTCCTTCAGCTCGGCGAACACGGTGGTGGCGCCGACGAACAGCAGGATCGATGCGACGATGGTGGCGAAGCGCCCGGTTTCCTTGTTCTGGGCGCCGGCCAGGATGGCCTGGACGGTTTCCGCGCCCTGCTTGCCGACCAGGCCGCGCAGCTCGTTGAGCAGCTGGCCCTGGGCCGCCTCGGCCCCATAGAAGAAGCCGGCGACGGCGATGACCAGCACCAGGATCGGCGCCAGCGAGAACAGGGTGTAGAAGGCCAGTGCGGCGCCCTTGCTCGAGGCGCGGTGGTCCAGCCATTCCGAGACCGCGCAGCGCAGCACGTGCACGATCTGGCGCGAATACGGTATCCACTTGCTGACAGCCATAAGCCTTCCTCCAAATGAAAAGGGGGCCGGAGCCCCCTTTGGTCTGCACGACAGTCCCGGGAGGGACTGCCAGGGCTCGGTATTACTGCACCTTGCGCTCGACGGTGATCTGCTCGACTTCGACGCGGCGGTTCGGCTCGAGGCAGGCGATCAGCTCTGCGCGCTTCTTCTGGTTGCAGGTGACCAGCGGGTTGGCTTCGCCCTTGCCGTAGGCCTTCAGGCGGTTGGCGTCCACACCCTTGCTGACCAGGTAGTCACGCACGGCGTTGGCGCGGCGCTCCGACAGGGCCAGGTTGTACTTCTCGGAACCCAGGCGGTCGGTGTAGCCGGTGACGTCGACGTCGGTGACGCTCGGGTCAGCCTGCAGTGCGGCGGCGATTTCGTCCAGCTTCGGCGACGGCAGGATGATCTCGGCCTTGTCGAAGTTGAACAGCTTGGTCGCTTCCAGGGTGACTTTCTCGAAGCGGGCTGGCGCCGGGGCCGGTGCCGGTTCCGGAGCTGGTGCCGGAGCCGGTGCCGCGGCGACCGGGGCAGGGGCCGCGGCGACGACCGGAGCAGGCGGCGGGTTGAACGCGTAGTTCAGGCCGACCGACAGGTACTTGTTGTTGCTGCGGCTGAAGCCGAAGTTGTCTTCGTCGCGCAGGTGGCCGTGCACGCTGCGCAGGTCGGCCTGCAGCGACCATTGCGGGGTCAGGTCAGCCTGGAAACCGATGCCGGCGGTCAGGTACGGCGAGGTCTTCTTGACGTTGCGGACGATGTTGTTGACCTTGTCGCGCTGGGCGCCGGCGCCGAACAGGACGAATGGACGAACCTTGCCGCGCGACAGCATCATCAGGGCGTCAATGCCCAGCAGGGTCTGGCGGTAGCGCGCGCCGTTGTCTTCGAAGCGGGTGTGGGTGCCGCCGATCTGGATGTCCCACAGTTCGCTGACTGCCTTGCCGAACTTCAGGCCGCCGCCCGTGTCGCGCTCGTCCACGCCGAAGTCAGCGTCGGGCTTCGCGTGCACGATGCTCGGCTGGATGTACCACGACGGATTGACGACATTGGCAGTAGTGGTTTCTTGGGCGAGGGTTGCGCCAGCCGAGCACAGCAGTGCCACGGCCAGGGCGATCTTCTTCGAATTATTCACAGGTAACTCCCGTTGGTTAAAAATAGATGACATCGCATGCCTAAACAGGGATGTTGGATAAACATTAACAGTGCAAGTTCCGCAAACTCGGTGCGATAGCGCACCAAGCGGGAAGCGCTGTGCAATTTTACAACAGTGGCGGAAATCCCACATTTCTCAACAGAACGCACCGAACCGGTGCGTTTTGTTTTGATGGGAAACAAAAAGGTGGCGGAAGCCCAAGTGCAGGAGTGACAAAAATGCTTGCCGGAATGTTGTCGAATGTTGGATGGCGCACAGACCGGCCAGGCTGGCGCAGGCAATCTTGAGTCCAGTTAAGCGGAACCGAGATGTTGTCAGGGTGTCAAACGACACACAGCGACCCGGACCACACAGTCTCTCTCTTTCATTGGAGCTCAAGAATATGCATGCAACGACTCACCACAACGCGGCCCAAGGCGAAACCGGCGCAGTGCACACTTCCAGCAACTCGGCCCTGATCGAGCGCGTCCCGCCGCAACCGACCGAGCGCGCCCCGATCTCGCTCGCGCCGATCGAGCGCGTGCGCTCGACCTCGGCCACGCAGCGCCGCATCGAGAACATGCAAAAGCTGATCAATGAGCTCTCGAACCACGAAATGCTGGCCGACGAGATCGCCTGGTTCCTGAAATTCTCGCCGTCGGGCGCCCGTAAATACATCCGCGACCTGCGCGAAGCCGGCGTCATCGAGCTGGCGCGCTACATCGAGGGCACCGCGACCTACCTGGGCAAGGCCGTGTACCAGATCTCGCCGGATCCGGAGCGCGTCAAGGCCTTCCTGGCCGCGATCTGCCAGCCGAAGCGCGAAGGCGCCACCCCGCGCAAGGAGCGTCCAGGCCTGCGCGAACAGAACATGGCCGGCAGCGGCCGCCACTTCCACATCCTGGCCGACGACACCCACTACGCCATCCGCGTGAACCGCAGCCCCGTGACCCGCGACCCGCTGGTGGCTGCGCTGTTCGGCCCGGCTCCAGGCCAGACTGCCAAGGAACGCGCCTGAGTGCGCGCCCGGAGCCGGCGCGGCAGAGACCCGCGCCGGCTCCGGTCCGACGATCGCTGTCGTCATTCACCGCGCCCTGGGCGCGGTTTTGTTTTTTAGGCCCCCATCGATCCGGTCCATGTTGGGTAAACAACTATTTGCACAGAGCACCTTGGAAACCGGTCAATAATCCTCACCTGTCCGCCATGCGACGGTCTCCGGACCGCCCGTTCAACCGATAAGGAGTGACGATGTTACCGAGTGCCGAAACGCTGCAGGGAAAACGTGTACCGAACGTGACCTTCAAGGCGCGTCCCGATGACCAGTGGCGCGACCTGAGCACCGACGAGCTGTTCAAGGGCAAGACCGTGGTCGTGTTCTCGCTGCCCGGCGCCTTCACGCCGACCTGTTCGTCGACCCACCTGCCGCGCTATAACGAGCTGGCGCCCGTTCTGCGCGCCAATGGCGTCGACGACATCCTGTGCATCTCGGTCAACGACGCCTTCGTCATGAACCAGTGGAAGGCCGGCCAGGACGCCGAACACATCACCGTCATCCCCGACGGCAACGGCGACTTCACCGAAGGCATGGGCATGCTGGTCGACAAGCGCGACCTCGGCTTCGGCAAGCGCTCGTGGCGCTATTCGATGCTGGTGCGCGACGGCGTGGTCGAGAAGGTCTTCATCGAGCCGGACAAGGAGGGCGACCCCTTCGAAGTGTCCGATGCCGATACCATGCTGCGCTACCTGAACCCCGAGGCCGTGGTGCCCGAGCCGGTGGTCATGTTCTCGCGCCCCGGCTGCCCGCACTGCGCACGCGCCAAGGGGGCGCTGCGCGAGGCCGGCATCGTGTTCACCGATATTTCCGAGGACCAGAAGATCACCACCAGCGTGCTGCGCGGCCTGACCGGACGCCTGACCTGGCCCCAGGTCTTCGTCGGCGGCCGCCTGGTCGGCGGCGCGGACGAGCTGGCGGGCTGGCTGGCCGGGCGCGCACAGTAACGGACGTATTCATGGACACCCTGATCCTCGCGCTGCTGGCCCTGGCGGTGCTGCTGGCCTGGCTGGTGCCGCTGTGGCGCCGGCGCCGCGCGCTGGCGCGTCCGCTGCCGCCTGCACAGGTGGCTGTGCTCGCGCGCAATGTCGCGCAGTATGCCGGCATGGACAACAACCAGCGGCGCAAGCTGGCGCGCATGGTGCAGCAGTTCCTGTTCGAGAAGAAGTTCGTCGGCTGCGCCGGCCTCGCGCTGACCGACGAGATGCGCGTCACCATCGCCGGCCAGGCCTGCCTGCTGCTGCTGGGGCGCGCCGCCGACGACGAGCTGGCAGCGCTGTATCCGGCGCTGCACACGGTCCTGGTCTATCCGGGCGCCTTCCTGGTCCCGCGCAAGGAGGTCGACGTGGCCGGCGTGGTGACCGAGGCCCGCCAGGACCTGCTGGGCGAATCCTGGGGCGACGGCCGGGTGATCCTTTCGTGGGATCACGTGCGCCGCGCCGGCCAGCCCGAGCCGCCGGGCCACAACGTGGTCCTGCACGAGTTCGCCCATCAGCTCGACAGCGAGTCGGGCAGCACCAACGGCGCGCCCTACCTGGGCAGCCGCGAGCGCTACCGCAGCTGGTCCGAGGTGCTGTCGCGCGATTTCGCCAACCTGCGCCACGAGGCGATGTGGGGCCTGCCCGGCGTGCTCGACCATTACGGGGCCAGCAGCCCGGCGGAGTTCTTCGCGGTGGCCACCGAAAGCTTCTTCGAGCAGCCGCACCAATTGTCGGCACGCCATCCGGCGCTGTATGGGGAATTCCTCAAGTACTACCGGATCGATCCGCGGCAATGGCAAGCCGCGCCGCCGCCCGTGATGCTGGAACCGGACCCGCCCGGCGTGGTCTATGGCCAGTGGCGCTGACACGCTGAGCTGAACGGGCTTAGGTGCGTCGGCGTACAGAGCGGAAAGCGCGACAGGAGCATGCTTGAGCCACCACGATCAGGAGGAACCGCTATGTCCACCATCATCGCAGGGCACGTACAGCTTCAGGAAGACGTCGAGCGCGCACGCCGCGCGCTGATCGACGCCGGGTTCGACGCCGGCCGCATCAGCGGCTTTTATGTCAGCCAGCCCGGCCAGCACGACACGACCCCGCTCGGCGGCGACAATATCCTGTCGCCCGGCGCCAAGGAAACCCCGGAAGGGGTCGTCAAAGGTGTCGCCACGGGCGGCGCAGTCGGGCTCGCCATTGGCGCCGCCACGGCCCCGCTCACCGGGCCGCTGGGCCCGATCGTCGGCGGCCTGGTCGGCGGCCACGTCGGCTCGCTGTTCAGCTTCAGCAAGATGAAGGAAGCCGGCGAGGCCGAGAAGGGCGGCGACGGCGAGAACGCCATCCCGCCGCGCCTGACCGGCATGCTGGTGGCGGTGGCCTTCGACGATACCGGCCTCGAGGGCAAGGCTATCGACGTGCTGCGCCAGCTCGGCGCGCAACGGATCGAACGGGCCAAGGGCAATATCGTCGACGGCGACTGGGCCGATTTCGACGCCAGCTGCCGGCCCGACGTCATCGCCGAGTAAGCGCCGGGCGTCAAGGGCGATCTATTGATCGTCCTCAAAGACCTGCCTCAAGGGTTCCCTACACTCCCGATTTCGTGCCGCGCGCCCGGCGCGGCGGATTGAGACAAGGGAACCGATTCATGCGTAAACAAGTAGCCCTGGTGACGGGCGGACTGGGCGGGCTCGGCACGGCAGTGTGCCGCCGCCTGCACCAGGAAGGATTTCTCGTGGCAGCCACCTGTTCGCCGTCCAACGGCCAGCGCCATGCCTGGCTGTCGGCGCGGCGTGACGAAGGCATGGACGTGCTGGTGGTCGAGGCCGACGTGGCCGACGACGGCGCCTGTGCGAACGCCGTGGCGCGCGTGCTGGCCGAGACCGGCCGCATCGACGTGCTGGTCAACAATGCCGGCATCACGCGCGACCGCAGCTTGCGCAAGATGGCCGTGGACGACTGGCATGCCGTCCTCGGCACCAACCTCGACAGCGTGTTCAGCATGACGCGCCACGTGCTCGAGCAGATGATCGAGCGGCGCTGGGGCAGGGTAATCAATATCTCCTCGGTCAACGGCCAGCAGGGCGCCTTCGGCCAGGCCAACTACGCCGCGGCCAAGGCCGGCATGCACGGCTTCACCAAGGCCTTGGCGCTGGAAGTGGCGCGCCACGGGGTCACGGTCAACACGGTGTCGCCGGGCTACCTGGACACCAACATGGTGCGCGATGTGCCGCCGCAGGTGATGAAGGAGCGCATCCTGCCGGGCATTCCTGTCGGACGCCTCGGCGCGCCGGACGAGGTGGCCGGACTGGTGGCCTACCTCGCGTCGGAAGGGGCGGGCTATGTGACCGGCGCGAATATCGCGATCAATGGCGGGCAGCACATGTGCTGATCTAATCGCGGCCTGTCCGTAGGGTGGACGGCTCCGCCGTCCACGCGGTGATCGTTGGCTGCGAGATTATCCGGTACGACATCGGAAACGATTATCCCCGTGTGGCCAGCGTCACTCAAGCCGGCCCCGCCGGCGGCTTCGGCGCCTGCGCCTCGATCAGCTTGATCTGCTTGTGGATCTTCTCCAGCGCCAGCAGGATCGGCGCCGGCTGGCCGGTTGTCACCGCCCCGGCGAAGGCCAGCAGTCCGGCCACCAGGGTGGTGACTTCGCCGATCAGGCCGATCTTGCGGATCTTCTCCGCGGCATCGGCCGTGAGCGCCAGCAGGTGGCTCTGCGGCTTGCCCAATCCTTTCACGATGACCGTGGCGGCATCGGCGTACAAGCCATTGGCGCGCTGGCGCAGCAGGATCTCGTCTTCCAGCAGCTCGCGCATGGCCTGCTGCACCTTCTCCGGGACGCTGCCGCCCTGGTGGCTGCGGATCTCCTTCACGATGCGCTCGTGCAGCTGGTCGGCGCAGGACGACAGCTGGTCCGCCAGCTCGACCACCTGGTCGGCGCTCGACAGGCCGCCGCCGGGCCGGTCCGGGGCCGCCGGCGCACTCGCGGGCGCAGCGGCGGGAGAAGAAGGGGGATTGTTCCTCATGGCAGGCCTCTCAATCGCCGGACAGCTTGTCGCGGATGGTGCGCAGGTCGCGGCCGTAGCTCGCGAGCAGGCGCCGGATGTCGTCGTTCGTCAGCTTGTTCAGGTGCTCGCGCATCTTCTGGTGGCCGAGCGCGACCTTGGTCAAACCCTGCAGCGCCAGTTCGTAGCGCCGGTCGATCAGCCTGTACTCGGTCGACTTGTTCAGGTAATGGACCTTGGCCAGGGTGACCAGCATGCGGTCTGCACTGCGGGTCGAAAACGGGATCTCGACATCGAAGATGCCGAGCACGGTCTTCTTCTCATTCTCGTTGGTCTTGTAGTACAGCCGGGTGAGCGAGATCATGGCGTCGAGCAGGACTTGCACGTCGCCGTCGCCGTCGCGCACCATGGTCTCGACACTGCGGTTCTGGTAGCCCGAGGCGATGACCCGCGTCAGCAGGCGGGTCAGGCCGGTATAGGCGGCGATATGGCGCTGCTGCAGGCCGGAATCGGTATTCGCCTTCAGCCCATTGCCCAGGTCATCGATACGCTCGGACAGGTCGTAGCGGCCGTCGCCCGTAAGCAGGCTGAGCGTTTGCATATAGAGCACCAGCGTCTTCTGGATGGCGACAAAGTCATCGAAGACGGCGCGGCGCCTGGCATCGTTCTCGCGCGCCAGCTTGTCGGCGGCGGGCGACAGATAGGGCTGCTCGCGCTCGTAGGTGTCGCGGTAGCGCCGCGCCAGTTCGGAATAGCCGCCGAGGCGGGCGGAGGCATCCGCGAATTCGCGCACCTCCTGCAGGCTGACGGGACCGGTCGTGGCGCAGCCGGCCAGCAGCAGGCTGGCGGCCAGGCCCAGGTGGATCGCAAGGCGATGGAGCATCGGAGGTCCTCCCCGGCCGCGCAACGTGGCGGCCTGAACCTCCTCATTCTTTCAAACCCGGATCGCCCTGATCTTGCTAAGCGTCAACTAGGCGAGCCTGGTGTTGTCGAAGTGGGGATTCTGGATGATGCCGAACAGGTTGCCGAACGGGTCGCGCACGGTGGCGACACGGATGCCCTCGCCGACGTCGGCCACCGGCGACTCGACCGTGGCGCCGAGTTCGAGCAGGCGGGCGAGTTCGGCGTCGGCGTCCTGGGTGCCCCAGTAGGCGGTGGCGCCGGCGGTCCCGGGCTGGCCGTCCGGGATCAGTCCCAGTTCGAAGCCGCCGATTTCGAAGCCGACATAGAAGGGCTGGTCGAAGTAAGGGGCCTTGCCGGCCACCCGCGCATACCATGCGGCGGCCTCGGCCAGGTTGGCGACGGGGTAGATGACGGTGCGCAGTCCTTGGATCATGGCGGTTCCTGATAGGGTGGGAAGCAGCGATGTTGCCCGACCGGCAATCCCTTGTCTAGCGTCGCGGATTGAAGATTTACTGAATCATTGCGGCACAAATGCGTGCAAGGCCACGGCCTTGCTGTGCTTTGTTTCTTGTCTCGGGGCGATGTCGCTGCATTGATCGCTCAACAAATTTACAATTCAGGACGCTAGCGGTCCCGGCGGTATTCTTCCAGCCAGCCGAAGGAGGCGTGGGTCGCGCCCAGGGGCAGGTATTCGCAGCCCACCCAGCCTTCATAGCCGAGCTCGTCGAGCAGGCGGAACAGGAAGGGAAAATGGATTTCGCCGCTGCCCGGCTGGTGACGGCCGGGCACGTCCGCCAGCTGGATATGGCGGATCAGGCCGAGGTAGTGGCGCAGGGTCGCGGCCAGGTCGCCTTCCATGCGTTGCATATGGTAGATGTCGTACTGCATGAACAGGTTGGCCGCCCCGCACTCCGCGATGACCTCCGCCGCCTGTCGCGTGCCCGTCAAAAAATAGCCCGGCACGTCGCGGTCGTTGATGGGTTCGATCAGCAGGTCGATGCCGTGTTCGGCGCAGCGGGCCGCGGCGAAGCGCAGGTTCTCGACGTAGGCCGCATGGGCCCGCTCGCGCGCCACACCCTGCGGCAAGAGGCCGGCCAGGCAATGCAGGCGCGGCGTGCCGAGTTCCAGCGCATAGTCCAGCGCCAGCGCCACGCTGTCCTGGAATTCCCCGACCCGGCGCGGATCGCAGGCCAGCCCGCGTTCCCCCGCCGCCCAGTCCCCGGCCGGCAGGTTATGCAGCACCATCTTGAGCTGCTGCCGTTCCAGGCGCTGGGCGATGCTGTCCGCCTCCACGCCATACGGAAACATGCACTCCACCCCCTCGAACCCGCTGGCGCGCGCCAGCGCAAAGCGCTCGAGAAATGGCGCTTCGTTGAACAGCATACTGAGGTTGGCGGCGAACTGGGGCATGGCTGAATCGGCAGTCGGCAAACCCCTATCCTACCTCAACCGGGGTCAGAGTCGAATTGTTGGGCAATTCCTCAAAGTTGCCAAACAATTCGACTCTGACCCCAATTATTTTTCGAGCCGTTGGGCAATTTTTTGACGGTAGGCGATTGGCGGAAGGGATTAAATTGCTGAGCTTTACGTTTTCGCCGTTTTTCGTTTCCGCCGGACGAAAAAATAAATAGGGTCAGAGTCGAATTGTTGGGCAATTACCTAAAGTTGCCAAAGAATTCGACTCTGACCCTAGTTCAGGATCAGCGCGGCGGCCGCGGGGAGCGGCCGGGAGCGGGATTAGCGGTCGCGTGCGGGGCGGGAGGCTTGCGGGGGGCGCGGGCCGCTGCGCTTGGCGCCGGCGGGGGCGCCGCCTGGGCTGCGTGGCTTGTTGCCGGCATTGCCGGGATTACCGCCACGGCCGCCGCTCGGACGGCCGCGGTTGGCGTGGCCCGGGGCGCCGCTGCGCAGCTGGATCGGCTGCGGCTTGGCGTTCATGTCCGGCTCGAAGCCCGGGATCACGTGACGCGGCAGGGTCTGCTTGATCAGCTTTTCGATGTCTTTCAGCATCTGGTGCTCGTCCACGCAGACCAGCGACACCGCTTCGCCCGTCGCGCCGGCGCGGCCGGTACGGCCGATACGGTGGACATAGTCTTCCGGCACGTTCGGCAGGTCGTAGTTCACCACGTGCGGCAGCTGGTCGATGTCGATGCCGCGCGCCGCGATGTCGGTCGCCACCAGCACCTGCAGGCTGCCATCCTTGAACTCGGCCAGCGCCTTGGTGCGCGCCGACTGGCTCTTGTTGCCGTGGATTGCCATCGCGCCGATGCCGTCCTTGCCCAGCTGTTCCACCAGCTTGTTGGCGCCGTGCTTGGTGCGCGTGAACACCAGCACCTGGTTCCACTTGTTCGACTTGATCAGGTGCGACAGCATCGGGTGCTTCTTGTCGCGGTCCACCGGGTGGATCTTTTGCGCGATCACTTCCACGGTCGAGTTGCGGCGCGCCACTTCGATCGATGCCGGGTTGTCCAGCAGGCGGTCGGCCAGGGCCTTGATGTCGTCCGAGAAGGTGGCCGAGAACAGCAGGTTCTGGCGCTTCTGCGGCAACAGGGCCAGCACCTTGCGGATGTCGTGGATGAAGCCCATGTCCAGCATGCGGTCGGCTTCGTCCAGGATCAGGATCTCGATCTTGGAGAGGTCGACGGTACCCTGGCCGGCGTGGTCCAGCAGGCGGCCAGGGGTGGCCACCAGGATGTCCACGCCGTGCTTGAGCAGCTTGATCTGCGGATTGATGCCGACGCCGCCGAAGATCACGGCGGAATTCAGGTTGGTGTACTTGCCGTACACGCGCACGCTTTCCTCGACCTGGGCCGCGAGTTCGCGGGTCGGGGTCAGGACCAGGGCGCGGATGGTGCGCGGCGCGGTCTTGTTGCGCAGGGTGGCGCCCACCTTGTCGGTCGACAGGCGATGCAGGATCGGCAAGGTGAAGCCGGCGGTCTTGCCGGTGCCGGTCTGGGCGCCGGCCAGCAGGTCGCCGCCGTTCAGGACTGCAGGGATGGCCTGGGCCTGGATCGGCGTCGGGGCGGTGTAACCCTGTTCGGTCACCGCGCGGACGATGACATCGGACAAGCCAAGTGTAGAAAAGGACATAAATTCTCAGTAAAGAGTGGCCCGTCGCCATCAAAGGCGCCAGTCCAGGAACTCGGATCGGATTAGTGCAGGCGGGCGGCCGAGCCGCATCCCGCCCGGACGCTGCCGCAGTTCGACGATCGAAAGCTGCGGCTAGCCGGGATTATAGTGAAAATGTTTCACTAAGGAAAGTTTTGTGGAGGGCACGCGGATCGCGCGTGACAGACAACCGGGGCACTTTCAGGCCGATGGACGCGGGATGTCGCAAGCAAGAGCTTGCAGGCATCCCGGTAACACGGAGGGTATTTTACGCGAAAGGCGAGAGCAGTGGGATCAGGCCCCCAAATACCTTCGGGCCGGCGGCGATCACGTCGCCCTTGTGCAGGTAATCCGACTCGCCGCTGAACTCGCCGACGATGCCGCCCGCTTCGGTGACGAGCAGGGCGCCGGCGGCGATATCCCACACCTTCAGGCCTTTTTCGAAGTAGCCGTCGATGCGGCCGGCGGCGACGTTCGCCAGTTCCAGGGCGGCCGAGCCGCCGCTGCGCACGCCATGGCTGCGCGAGGCGACGACTTCGTACATGCGCAGGTATTCGGCCAGCGCGCGCGGGTCCGGACCGTGGCCGGCCGACAGCAGGGCGCGGGCGATGCGGTCGGTGCTGCGCACGCGGATACGCTTGTCGTTCAGGTAGGCGCCGGCGCCCTTGGTGGCGGTAAACAGGTCGTTGCGGACCGGGTCGTAGACCAGGGCCTGGGTGATCACGCCGCGCTGTTGCAGGGCGATCGAGATGCAGTAGTTGGGGTAGCCGTGCAGGAAGTTGGTGGTGCCGTCGATCGGGTCGATGATCCACACATATTCACTCTCGTCGTTCAGGTTGCTGGACGCGCCGCTTTCCTCGGCCAGGATCGCGTGACCCGGGTAGGCCTTCAGCAGGGTCTCGACGATCGCCTGTTCCGCCGCCTGGTCGACGTCGGTGACGAAATCGTTGTGTTGCTTTTCGGAGACGGTAATGCGGTCGATATCGAAGGACGCGCGGTTGATGACGGTGGCGGCGCGGCGAGCGGCCTTGATGGCCGTGTTGAGCATTGGGTGCATGGAGGCTTTTCCGTGAAAAACGCGAACGGCCCACGAACGCACGCAGGCGCTGTGAACGGTCAGCTTTGAGAGTGAATTAAAGAGCAAAGCGGTGTCGAACCCGTTACAATCGCGAGCCGAAGTTTTGCAACCTCACCCGCTTTCGAACCGTTCGCACACCGCGCGATGGCGCTATTGTAAATGAACCCGACCCAAACCGACACTTCTCTTTTCACCCGGCTGCGCTTTGTCCTGGTCGAAACCAGCCGCGCGGGCAACATCGGCGCGGTGGCGCGGGCCATGAAGACGATGGGGTTCAGCGACCTGGTGCTGGTCACGCCCAAGTGCGAGGATCCGCTCGACGATGCGGAAGCGGTGGCCTTCGCCAGCGGCGCGGGCGACGTGCTGCAGGGGGCGCGCATCGTCGGCAGCATCGGCGAAGCCCTGGAAGGCTGCAACTTCGCGGCCGCGGTGTCGGCCAGATTGCGCGAGTTCTCGCCGCCCGTCTGGACCCCGCGCGCCTTTTCAAGCCACGCGGCGGGGCAGCCGGAGC
Organism: Massilia sp. DD77; assembly: GCF_036961685.1. Lineage (NCBI taxonomy): Bacteria > Pseudomonadati > Pseudomonadota > Betaproteobacteria > Burkholderiales > Oxalobacteraceae > Massilia > Massilia sp. DD77. The sequence goes on along the minus strand of NZ_JBAMDH010000021.1, from coordinate 79,890 downwards.
TGCGCCCGGCGCTGGTGCTCGGCAACGAGCGGGTCGGCCTGCCGAACCACATCGTCGAGGGGTGCAACGTCCTGATCAACATTCCGGCCAATCCGGATTATTCCTCCCTCAACCTGTCGCAGGCGGCCCAGGTACTGGCCTACGAGGCGCGCCTGGCGGCCACCGGCGACGGCGTCGACCTGGGGGGCGTGGGCTTCCATGGCGACGCGGCCGGCGTGACCCAGATCGACGGCATGTACGCCCACCTCGAAGAAGCGCTGGCGGCGATCGGCTTCCTCAAGGCCGACAATCCCGGCAAGCTGATGCCGCGCCTGAAGCGCCTGTTCGCGCGCACCCAGCTCGAGACCGAAGAGGTCAACATCCTGCGCGGCATCGCGCGCCAGATCCTCAAGACCACGCCGAAACACTAGGCAAACAGTCTTTGCACGGCAGCAGCTAAGTGCAAATATTGTTGACTTCGAATCCATGGCGGGCGCGCACCGCGTCCACGTAGCGCCTGCGCGAACTGCGCGCCCGTTCATGCGGCGCGAACGGGCTGCTGGCCCGGTCCAGCAAGTCGACCGCCTCCTTCAGGCGCGCCAGGTCAGGCGCCTTCGACGCGGTCTCCTCGCGGATCACGCAGATGGCCAGCTCTTTTGCCGCGATGTCTTCCGGCAGGCCCGAACGGGTGCACAGGCCATAGGTCCCGTCCAGGAAATGGCCCCATTCCTCGCGCAGGTGGGCCTCCAGGCCCGCGTTCAGCTTCGCATCGGGACTGCGCAAGGGCAGGGCGGCCAGCGCCTGGCGGTAGCGCCGCGCGAACAGGGCGTAGGGTTCCAGCGCCGTTTCCCCGAGCGCCCCGATCCAGGCCGCATAGCCGCGTGCGTAATAATCGATGGCATGTTCCTCCGCGTGCGCGCCAAAGAAGGAATCGCAGCCCAGCGCCAGGCGCAGCCGGTAGGAGGCCCGCGGCATCGCGCCTTCGCGGACCAGGCTGTCGAGATGCTCGCCCTTGATGCCGGCGCAGGCCAGCAGTTGTTCGCGGCTGAAGAAATGCCGCTTGAGGTAGTCGATGAGTTCCATGGCGCCATGCTAGCGGGATAGGGGCGCGCGATGCTTCGCTGCGGATCGAAGCATCCGCCGGCCGGAGGTCTAGATGAAGCCCTCTAATCCGGCCCGCTGGCGTGGCTTTCGCTTTATCCTAGCCGGAGAAAAATACAAGAGAACGAGCATGGGGACATCACGCAGGACTTTCCTGAAAGCGGGCGGCCTGGCCGCCCTGCTGCTGGCCGGAGGCGGCGCCTGGTACCGCGCCACCCACGCCGGCACGCCGCACCGTTTCGCCCTCGACGGCGAAGCGCGCGCCGCGCTGCACGCGATCGCGCCCGCGATCCTGGCCGGCGCGCTGCCGGCGGATCCGGCCCGGCGCCGGCAGGCGCTGGACGCCGCCGTCGCCGGGGTGCACACCGCCATCCTGGGCCTGCCGCCCGCCACGCAAAAGGAAGTGCAGGACCTGTTCGGCCTGCTCGCGCTGGCCCCGGCGCGGCGCCTGCTGACCGGCATTCCCGACGGCTGGGAGAACGCCAGCCCCGAGCAGGTGAGCGCCTTCCTCCAGGACTGGCGCCTGCACCGCCTGGGCTTGTTGCGTACGGCATACCAGGCGCTGCACGACCTGGTGCTCGGCGCCTGGTACGCCCAGCCGTCCAGCTGGGAAGCGATCGGCTATCCCGGTCCGCTCAAGGAGCTCGCATGAGCAAGGAACACATCATCCCTGACCCGATCGCGGCCGGCCTGGCGCGCGGCTGGAAGGTCATCGACGCGGCTTCCCTGAACGAAGACCGCGCCCTGCGGGCCGATGTCGTCATCGTCGGCAGCGGCGCGGGCGGCGGCATCAGCGCCGAGATCCTGGCCCGGTCCGGCCTGTCGGTGATCCTGGTCGAGGAGGGCGCCCTCAAATCCTCGCGCGACTTCAACATGCGCGAGGCCGAGGCCTACCCCGCGCTGTACCAGGAATCGGCGGCGCGCAAGAGCGCCGACAAGGGCATCGACATCCTGCAGGGCCGCACGGTAGGCGGCTCGACCACGGTCAACTGGACCTCGAGCTTCCGCACCCCGCCGGACACCCTGGAATGGTGGCGACGGCAGTACGCGCTGCCCGGCGCCACCGTCGAGGCCAGCGCGCCCTGGTTCGAGATGGCCGAGCGGCGCCTCAAGGTCGGCGACTGGCAGGCCGCGCCCAACGAGAACAACGACATCCTGCGCCGCGGCGCCCGGCAGCTCGGCATCCCGACAGGTTTCATCCGCCGCAACGTGAACGCTTGCTGGAACCTCGGCTACTGCGGCATGGGCTGCCCGACCAATGCCAAGCAGTCGATGCTGGTGACGACCATCCCGGCGGCGCTCGACCACGGCGCCACCCTGGTGACGCGCGCCCGCGCTGAACGGCTGGCGATCCGCAAGAGACAGGTCGAGGAACTGGTCTGCCACGCCCTCGGCGCCGACGGACTGGCGCCCACCGGACGCGTGCTGCGCCTGCGCGCGCGCCACTACGTGGTGGCGGGCGGCGCCATCAATTCGCCGGCGCTGCTACTGCGTTCCGGCGCGCCCGACCCCAGCGGCATGCTGGGCCGGCGCACCTTCCTGCATCCGACCCTGATCTCGGCCGCCTTCTTCCCTCAGCGCGTGGACGCCTGGGCCGGCGCGCCGCAGACCGTCTATTCGGACCACTTCCTGCACACCGGCCCGGTCGATGGACCGATGGGCTACAAGCTCGAAGCGCCGCCGCTGCATCCGCTGCTGCTGGCCACCAAGATGAGCGGCTTCGGCCAGGACCACGCGGCGACCATGCGCGACTTCCCGCACATGCACGCCATGCTGGCCCTGTTGCGCGACGGCTTCCACCCCGAGTCGCAGGGCGGCCACGTGCGCCTGCGCGCCGACGGCAGTCCGGAGCTCGACTATCCGCTGAACGGCTACCTTTGGGACGGCGCACGCCGCGCGCTGCTCAGCATGGCCGAGATCCAGTTCGCAGCCGGCGCGCGCGAGGTGCAGGTCGGGCACGAGATGGCGCCGCGCTACGCCAGCTGGCAAGCGGCCAGGAAAGCCATCCCGGACCTGCCGCAGCGCATCCACCTGACGCGGGTGGTGTCGGCCCACGTGATGGGCGGCTGCGCCATGTCCGGCGACGAGCGCCTGGGCGTGACCGATGCCGAGGGGCGCTACCGCGGCCTGGGCAACCTGTCGGTGCACGACGGCTCGCTGTTCCCGACCTCGGTCGGCGCCAACCCGCAGCTGAGCATCTACGGATTGACGACGCGCCTGGCCAGCACCCTGGCCGCGGCGCTGACGGGGCGGCCGGCGGAACCCCTGGCCTAGCCGCATGAGTCTAGTCCCGTGAGCGCGCGCTGGATCCTCAGGCTGATCATCCTGGTGCAGGCGCTGGCGGCGCTCGGCATCGGGGTGGCGCTGAGCGAAGCCGGCGCCAGCCGCTGGACGGCCTTCGGCGCCGGCCTGGGCGCGGTGGTGCTGGTGCGCCTGCTCATCAATGCCAACAACTTCGTGATGAGCGCGCGCTGCGCCAGCCCCACGCCGCACGAGTTCCGCCTCGACCCGCTCGGCAGCCTGCGCCTGTTCGCCGAGGAATTCGTTTCCAGCATGCTGTATGCGAACTGGCACGGGCCGCGCGCCGTGCCGCGCACCCGCATCCATCCATCCTCGACCTTGCCGCCGGTCCTGCTGGTGCACGGTTACGGCTGCAACAGCGGCTACTGGGGCCAGCTGGCGCGGCGCCTGGATGCCGCCGGCATCAGCCATGCCTCGCTCGACCTGGAGCCGGTCACCGGCGACATCGACGGCTACGCCCAGCTGGTCCAGCATGCGGTCGAGGCCCTGCGCCGCGCCAGCGGGGCGCCGCGCGTGACCGTGGTGGCGCACAGCATGGGCGGGCTGGTGGCGCGCGCCTGGATGCGCGCCTACGGCACCGCGCACGTGGCGCGCGTGATCACCCTCGGCAGCCCGCACCACGGCACCAGCCTGGCCGCCCTCGGCGTCGGCGCCAACGCGGTCCAGATGCGGCGTTCCAGTGCCTGGCTGCAGGCGCTGGCCGCCGGCGAGAGCGCCGCCACGCGCGCCCTCATCACCTCGATCTACACCCACCACGACAACATCATCGCGCCCCAGACCTCGAGCGAGCTGGAAGGCGCGCGCAACCTGGCCTTCGGCGGCGTCGGCCACGTGGCCCTGGGCCGCAATCCGCGCGTGCTGGACGCCGTCATGCAGGAGCTTGCGGCTACCTAAGAACCCCGCCATCCGGCCTACATCGGTCGAACGCCTCGGCATGTTACAGTGACATCATTGCAGCTTTTGCGGAGCGTTCCGTGGCCCGTATCCTCATCATCGAAGACAATCCGGCGAACATCGAGCTGATGTCTTTCCTGCTCAGCGCCTACGGCCACACGCCCCTGGCCGCGCCCGACGGCGCGCGCGGGGTGGCGGCGGCGCGCAGCGAGCGGCCCGACCTGGTGGCCTGCGACGTCAACCTGCCGGGCATGGACGGCTACGCCGTGCTGGCGGCCCTGAAGGCCGAGCCCGAGCTGGCCGTCATCCCGGTCCTGGCCGTGACCGCGCTGGCGATGGCGGGCGATCGCGAGCACGTGCTGGCGGCGGGCTTCGACGGCTACATCAGCAAGCCGATCGAGCCGGAAAGCTTCGTGGCCGAGCTGGAGGCCTTCTTGCCGGCCGCCGCCGAAGCGGCATCCAGCGTGCTGCTGGTCGAGGACGACGGCTTCATGCTGGGCGTGCTGGCCGACATGCTGTCCGGCCAGGACTACCGGGTGCTCAAGGCCGCCTCGGGCGAGGACGCCCTGGGCGTGCTGGAGCGCGAGCCGGTCGAGGTGATCGTGTGCGACCAGGACATGCCGGGCATGACCGGCACCGCGCTGCTGGCCGAGGCGGCGCGCCGCTACCCGCATACCGTACGCCTGATGCTGACCGGCCAGAGCGACCTGGCCGAGATCGAGGCGGCAATGGCGGCCGGCGTGGTCGACGCCCACCATGCCAAGCCGGTGGCGGCCGGGGAGCTGCGCGGCCATGTCGAGGAGGCGCTGCGCCTGCACCGCAGGCGTAGGTCCTCCCAGGGCGCGGCCCTGCTTTAGGCATAGCAGCTTTAGAAGACTGTTTCTAGCGTGCGCGCCTACAATGCCCGGATCGCATGCAGCCAGAGACCATCATGAACAAGAAACTCACCCCGCCCGACGACGACGAGGCGCTCGCCCAGGCCGTCCGCGCGTCCGCCCGGCAGATCTGGCAGGCCGGCCTGGGCGCCTTCGCCAAGGCCCAGAAGGAGGGCGGGACCGCCTTCACCCGCCTGGTGCGCGACGGCAGCGAACTGCAGCGCTACGCGCGCGAGGTCGAAGACGCCACCGAGACCGTGAGCCGCTCCGCCGAACGGGCCAGCCGGCGCGGCACCAGTTCCTGGAACCAGCTGGAGCAGGTGTTCGAGGAGCGCGTGGCGCGCGCCCTGACCCGCATCGGCGCCCCGGCCGCGGCCGAGGTCGAGGCCCTGCAGGGCCGCGTGGCCGAGCTCGAAGCCCAGGTGGCCGAGCTGGCGCGGCGCCTGCCGCCGGCGGACGAACCGGAAGGGAAGCCGGAAGGGAAGCCGGAAAGCGAGGCCGGTTGAAAGAAACCGTGAAAGGAAGCATTCTACGAACGACCGTTCGATGTTATCCTTTCAGGAACCCACTTTAACCTCGTCCTTCATGCAACAGAAAGCTCCGCGCCGGACCCGTGAACGCATTCTCGAGCTCTCGCTCAGGCTGTTCAACGAATTCGGCGAGCCGAACATCACGACGACCGTCATTGCCGAGGAGATGAACATCTCGCCCGGCAATCTGTACTACCATTTCCGCAACAAGGACGACATCGTCAACTCGATCTTCGTCCAGTTCGAGGCGGAGATCGAGCGCATCCTGACGGTGCCGGCCGGACGCCGCTCCAACATGGAGGACGTGTGGCTCTACCTGCACCTGATGTTCGAGCTGATCTGGCGCTACCGCTTCTTCTACCGCGACCTCAACGACCTGCTGTCGCGCAACCGCAAGCTCGAGCTGCACTTCAAGGCCATCCTGGCGCACAAGATCAAGGTCGCGCGCCAGCTGTGCGAGGACCTGCGCAGCGAGGGCTCGCTGGAAGCCTCGGACCAGCAGATCGGCGCCATGGCCACCAACATGGTGGTGGTGGCGACCTACTGGCTGTCGTATGAATACGTGCGCAATCCGCGCAAGTACAGCGAGCAGCAGGCGATCGCCGACGCGCTGGCGCGCGGCTGCTACCAGGTACTGGCCATGGTCGGTCCCTACCTGCGCGGCGACACCCGGCTGCTGTTCGAAAAACTGTCCGAGGAATACCTCAAGAAGCTCTCGGCCGAGGCGCGCCCCGGCGCCGAATTCCTGTAAGCTTGCGTCCCATGAAAACCATCGCTGTCTACTGCGGCGCCTCGCACGGCGCCCATCCCGTCTATGCCGACGCGGCGCGCATGCTGGCGCGCGCGCTGGTGGAGCACAACATCGGCCTGGTCTACGGCGGCGGCAAGGTGGGCCTGATGGGCGTGATCGCCGACGAGGTGCTGCGCCTGGGCGGCGAGGCCACCGGCGTGATTCCCAAGGCCCTGGTCGAGCGCGAAGTGGGGCACGCCGGGCTGACCCGGCTGTTCGTGGTGAAGGACATGCACGAGCGCAAGGCCATGATGTCCGACCTGTCCGAAGGCTTCATCGCCATGGCGGGCGGGATGGGGACCCTGGAAGAACTGTTCGAGATGGTGACCTGGGCCCAGCTGGGCATCCACGCCAAGCCGATCGGGCTGCTCAATACCCAGCGCTTCTACGACGGGCTGAAGACCTTCGTGCGCCACCAGTGCGAAGAGGGCTTCGTCAGGCCGGAGCACGAGGCGCTGATGATGATCGAGGACGATCCGGGCCTCTTGATCCGGCGGCTGCGCGAGGCCGCGGCGCCGGCGGCGGGGGAGGATGTGGAAGGCGAGATCCTGCGGGGATAGCTTCACGTGCGTACGGACACCGTCGTTCCCGCGCAGGCGGGAACCCAAGTCCGTGACGCACCACCATCGTCAAGCGCAGCGGGCACGCAAGCAAACTTGGGTTCCCGCCTGCGCGGGAATGACGGAAGCGTTGCGGGCTCACGGTAAAGACGCGGGCTTTACGCCATCTCGATCCGGTCCCGCCCCGCCTCCTTGGCCCGGTACAAGGCCTTGTCCGCCCGGTTGATCGCATCCGCGAACGCCTCGCCATGACGGCGCTCGGCCAGCCCGGCCGAGAAGCTGATGCGCCGGTCCGCTTCCAGCGCCGGCACCCGCATCGCGTGCACGCGCTCGGCCATGCGGTCCAGCACCAGCCGCGCATCCGACGGACAGGTGTCCGGCAGCAGCAGCAGGAATTCCTCGCCGCCCCAGCGCGCCAGCACGTCGTGGCCGCGCAAGGCGCCGCGCGCGGTGGCGGCGAAGCTGCGCAGCACCGCGTCGCCCGCGGCGTGGCCGTGGCGGTCGTTGACCTGCTTGAAGAAGTCGATGTCCAGCAGCGCCACGCAGGTGCCCGCGCCGTGCGGATGGCGGCGCTCCTCCTCGGCCAGCACCTCGTTCATGTGACGGCGGTTGGCCAGCGAAGTCAATTCGTCCCGTGTCGCCAGCAGGCGGATCGTCTCCAGCGCACGCTCGAGTTCCTTCTTGCGCCGCTTGAGTCTCGCGCGCAGCTTGCTCATCTCGCCGGTCAGCAAGGCGGTCGACAACAGTGCCGCAGCCAGGTAGCCGAAGGTGATCGCTTCGACCGCGGGCGGGAAACGCAGGGGGTCGTGCGCCTGCAGCCACCACATGGTGCTGCCCATGCCCGTCAGCGACGCGGCGGTCAGGAGCAGGGTCTGGCGCGGACGCAGGGCGAACATGCAGAAGGCAACCACCATCACCGTCATCGGCATGATGCCGCTGCGCACCGGCCCGCCGATCGAATAGGCCCACATGCCGCAACCGATCGCGTACAGGGCCTGGGTCACGGTCAAGACTTCCGGCGTCAGCCGCAGCACCGCGCTGAAGCGCACCATGAAATAGAAGACCATGATGCCGCCGATGCCGAACAGCTCCAGCCGGCGCATTCCCTCTACCTCGCTGAAGCCATGCAGCACCTGCCATTCCACCATGCCGATCGACGCCAGGTAGAGCAGGGCGGTGGCGGCCCAGTATTGCAGCATGCGGCGCAGGCCGCGGTCGGACCCGGCGAGGGCCAGCCATGCAGTGGCGGCCATGCTCACGCCTGGCCTGCCGCGAGCATGGCCGCGATCTGGTGCGCCTGCACCGGACGGCTGAACAGGTAGCCCTGCATCTCGTCGCAGTCGTTAGCGCGCAGGAACTCGCGCTGCTGTTCGGTCTCGACGCCTTCCGCGATGACGCGCAGGTTGAGCTTGTGGCCGAGCGAGATCACCGCCATCGCGATCGCCTGGTCGTCCTGGCTGTCGGCCAGGTCGCTGACGAAGGACTTGTCGATCTTCAGGCGGCTGATCGGGAAGGATTTCAGGGCCGACAGGCTCGAATAGCCGGTGCCGAAATCGTCGATCGAGAGCGACACGCCCATCGCCTTGAGTTCGCGCATCTTGTCGATCGAGCGGGCCAGGTCGCGCATGATCGAGCTTTCGGTGACTTCGACTTCCAGGGCGCCGGGCGGCAGCCCGGTTTCGCGCAGGGCGGCTTCGATGCGTTCGACCAGACGCTTTTCCTCGAACTGGCGGGCCGAGACGTTGACCGAGACGCTCAGGGGCGGCAGGCCGGCGGCGCGCCATGCCTGGACCTGGCGGCAGGCGGTGCGCACCACCCACTCGCCGATCTGCACGATCAGGCCGCTCTCTTCGGCCAGGGGGATGAAGCGCAGGGGCGAGACCATGCCGTTTTCCGGATGGTGCCAGCGGATCAGGGCCTCGACCCCGAACAGGCGGTTGCTGCGCAGGTCGACCTTGGGCTGGTACAGCAACTCGAACTGGCAGGGGCCTGCATAGCCGTCCACGCAGGTATCGAGCGCCGCGCGCAGGCCTTCCAGCAGTACCAGCTTTTCCTCGACGCTGGCGTTCATTTCGCTGGCGTAGAACTGGACGTTGTTGTTGCCCATGTCCTTGGCGCGGTACATGGCTGCGTCGGCGTTCATCATCAAGGTGTTGGTGTCGGCGCCGTCGCGCGGGTAGAAGGCGACGCCGATGCTCGAGCTGACCTGGACTTCCTGGCCCTCGACCAGCACCGGCTCGGTGACCGCCTGGCGCACCTTTTCCAGCAGCTGGGTGATCGCCATCGGGTCGCCCGACAGGTCGGGCAGCAGGATCACGAACTCGTCGCCGCCGAAGCGCGCCAGGGTGTCGGTGCGGCGCAGGCAGCGACCCATGCGCGCCCCCACCACCTTGAGCAGTTCGTCGCCCGCGTTGTGGCCGAGGCCATCGTTGACCAGCTTGAAGCCGTCCAGGTCGATGAAGGCCAGGCCCACCGCGCTGCCCTTGCGTTCGGCGTCGCGGATCGCCTGGCCCAGGCGGTCGCGCAGCAGGCTGCGGTTGGGCAGGCCGGTCAGGTCGTCATGGTGGGCCAGGTGGCGGATGCGCTGCTCGGTGGTCTTGCGTTCGGTGATGTCGCCCACGATGGCGACCACGCCGCCTTCGACCGGCACTACCTGGCGGTGCAGCCAGCGGTCCGGCAGCGGCAGCTCTTGCGCCTGCCACTCGGCCTCGCGCGCCACGCCGTCGGTGGCGACGGCCGCCAGGTCCTCGAACATGCAGGCGCCGAGCGAGGCGGGGAGCAGGACCGACATGCGCTGGCCCGCCATCTGCTGCTTGCTCAGGCCGGTCAGCTGCTCGGCGCGTCCGTTGGCGGCTTCGATCGTGAAATCGATCACGTTGTTGCCCGGGCCGTAGACCGCGCGCAGGACGAAGAAGGCGTCCAGGCTGGCCTCGGAGGCGGCGGCATAGGTCTGCTGGGCGCGGCGCTCGCGGCGGCGCGCCTTGGCCAGCTGCCAGGACCAGGCGCTGACCAGGGTCACCACGCCCAGCACCAGGGCGGTGCCGGCGCCGGCGCCCAGCAGCCAGGCGCGGCGCTGCTGTTCGAACTGGGTCATCTGTTCGCTGTGCGACAGGCCGACCACGGCCACCAGCGGGAAGCCGTTCAGTGGGCGGGTGCTGGTGTAGCGCAGCTCGGCGTCGACGCCGGTATTGCGCAAGACCACCGCATCGGCGGCGCCGGGCGCGAAGCGCTGGCCCCAGGACACGTTCTCGCCGACGCGCAGGACGCGCGCGATGCCGTCGCGGCCGGCCAGGCCGAGCAGGCCGCGCTCGCCCTGGCGCGAGCGCTCGTAGGAGCTGGTGAAATAGGACGGATCGACCGCCACCATGGCGACCCCGGCGAACTGGCCGGCGGCGTCGTTGATGCGGCGCGTGAAATGCAGGTGCGGCTCTTCGCTGCCGCTGGTCTCGCTGACGTAGGGCGTGTCGTGCGGGGTATTGCGGTGGAAGGCCAGCCAGGGCGCCTGCGACAGGTCGGGCGCGCCGAGCGCCGGATTGCTGGCCAGGACGCGGCCGTCGGCGTTCATGATCGCGACCTGGAACACCAGCCCGGGCGGCAGCAGGCCGTGGGCCGAGAGCGCGGGCAGGGCGCCGGTCGGGCCGTTCTGCTCGACCGCGTACTTCAGCACGCGCAGGGTCTGGTCGATGCCGCTCAGGCTGCGCGCCATCTGGGCTTCATAGGTATCGACCAGCTCACGCGTGGCGTCGAGCGAGGCTTCCTGGGCGGCGCTGCGCTCGGAGTCGATCACGTGCAGGGTGGCGAACCAGAGCGCGCCCACCAGCAGCAGGGCGAACAGCGGCAGCGAGACATAGGTCTCGAGCCCGATGCCGAGCCAGCGCGAGAGCAGGCTGCGGCGGCTGCGCACGGCCCGCGCGGGCAGGGCGCCTCGGTTGGAGCGGGCGAGCGTATTCATGTCAGCGCAGCACCAGCACCGGACGCACGCTGCCGTCCAGGGCCGCGCGTTCGATGTAGCCGATCATCGACGGATTGTCGGCCACCATGCGGCGCACGCTGGCGCTGTCGGCGGCTTCGCGCGGCGGCTGGCCGCGCCCGGTGAAGACCATCTTCGACCAGTGCGCCTTGAGCAAGGCCGGGGTCTTGCCGGCGACTTGCTGGTAGAACTGGTTGCGCTCCAGGGAGCCGAGCCGCTGGTCGAGCGCGACCGCTTCGGCGCCGTCCGGGAAGCGTCCCGCCTGGCCGAGGAAGATCGCGGCGATCTGGTCGCTGCTCAGCGCCGGCGCCGGATTGCGCGCCGAGACGATGACGACCAGTTCGGCCGAGGCATGGCCGGCCGTGCCGAGTGATATGGCCAGGGCGCCGAGGAAGTGGTGTAAACGATGTCCCATGCGGCGCCTCAGAAAACGAAGTCCAGCGCCACGCTGGTGACGTGGATGGGCCGGTCGGGACGATAGCCCGGCTGGTCGTTGGAGAAGGTGCCGCGGGTCCCCTGCTTGGGAAGGGCGCGTTCGTACTGGGCCTTGAGCGCCATGTTCGGCGCGAAGTCCCAGCGCAGGCCGGTGCTCCAGGTGCGCTGGGCCGCCATCGAGAACAGGTAGGCGTTCAGGCCGGCGTTCAGCGCGCCGGCGGTGGCGGCCAGGCGCGGCGGCAGGCCGGCCAGCGGCAGGCCGGGGTCCGAGGTCGGCACCTCGGCATGCGAGAGGGCGTAGCCGGCGTAGGGGGTGAAGGCGCCGAAGCGCATGCCCGCGCCCACGTAGACCGCGGTGTAGGCGCCCAGCACCGACGCGGTGCGGGTGCGGCCGCCTTCGGCGGTGACGAACCATGCGCCCGGATCATAGGTGGCGCCGGCCGTCATGATCACGACCCGCTTGTCGACGATGTCGTAGCGGTCGGCCAGGGCTTTGCCTTGCGGGCCGAAGGCGCGCAAGGGGACGAACAATTCCCTGCCCAGGTCGGTGGTCAGGGTGGCGGTGCCGGCCGAGACCCGGCCGCTGAAGGCGCCCTGTTCGATGCTGTGCGACAGGCCGGCGATGCCGGCCGCCTGCAGGCGCAGCCCGTTGAACAGGTTGAGATCGGTGCGGCCGTAGAAGGCCTGGGTGGTGTTGCGCAGCGCGCCGCTGGTCCAGCGCCAGGTGAGGTCGACGCCGTCGCTGCCGCTCAGCGGCTGATTGCCGTACAGCTCGGTCGGGGTGCGCACCCAGGGCACGATATAGCCGACCTTGCGGTAGTCGGCCGCCAGGAAGATCGGCAGCGCGATGCGGCCGGCGCGCACGGCGAGGTCCGGCGTGACCTGGTATTTCACGTTGGCCCATTCGACCAGGGGGCGGTAGCTGCCGTCCAGGCGCTGTTCGCTGACCACCTGCAGCACGCCCGACCAGGGGCCCTTGCTCACGTCGAGCTGGGCGCCCAGGCGCGAATCGACATCCGGGCTCCAGGACCGGGTATAGCCGGCGCCGCTCGCCTTCAGGGGCGAGGTGGTGAAATCGGCGTCGCGGTTGCTGGAATGGACAGCCCCGACCGTTCCGAAGCCGGACAGTTTCCAAGTGAGGCTGGAATCGGCGGCTTGCGCGGTAGCGCAGAGTCCGCAAGCAAGCATGGCGGTGCCAAGCGCGGCAGGAAGAAACTTGCCGGGTACGATGTGCTGATACATGCTGATGTCGGATGAGCGGCCCCGGCAGCCAGAACGAACCGGGAGGAACGACGCGAATGCGTATGTCCGGTCAAACTTTACCCGCCACGCTTATTTAAGTCGAGAACTTTACGCAGAGAAATTAATCGTTCTGACAATAATTGTTGTTTGATGGCAACGATGCCGGCGCTGCATCCGGCGCATCCGGCAAGACCTTCATTTGCAGCCTGCCGGGCAGGCTAGGCCGCCCACAGGCGCTCGCCCGACAACTCGAGCCAGGTCAGGTAAAGACGCACGTCGAACTCGAGCTGGTGGTAGGCCGGCTCCATCCAGCAGCACAGCTTGTAGAAGGCCTTGTCGTGTTCCTTCTCCTTCAGGTGCGCGAGCTCGTGGACGGCGATCATGCGCAGGAAGGGGAGCGGGGCGTCGCGGAACACCGTGCCGATGCGGATCTCGTGCTTGGCCTTGAGGCGGCTGCCTTGCACGCGCGAGATCGCCGTATGCAGGCCCAGGGCGTGCTGGACGACCTGGATCTTGCTGTCGAAGGCGACCTTGGATACCGGCTCGGCCTGGCGCAGGTAGTCGTCCTTCAAGTCCTGCACATAGGCATACAAGGCCTTGTCGGTACGGATGCCGTGGGCAACGGGATAGCGCTGGCGCAGCACCTCGCCGAGCTGCTTGCCGGCGATCAGCTGGCCGACCTGGGCACGCAGCTGCTCGGGGTAGGCGGACAGGTACTTGAGGCTCAGGGCGCTGGGCAAGGAAGGTGAAGAGGATGAGGCGGAAGACGCCGGCGTGTGCGGAGTGTGCATAGGGGCCGCAATGTACCACAGGCGGCCCCGGCGGCGGACGCATGCGGCGTCCGCGCCACACCGCCGCCATGGCGGCGGTGGGCGGGCGTCGAGCTTGCCGGATCAGCCTTCTTTCTCTCCCTGGCGGTTGCCCTTGGCGGCGGCAGCGGCTGCCCGCTGGGCCGACTGGCGGCTTTCGCCGCCCTTGCGGCCGATGTCGGCCATGTGCGCGCGGTTGCGGCTGACCGCCTCGCCCCCTTTTTGCCCGGCCCGGCGCGCTTCTTCGGAATCGAATTCGTGCGCCGTACCTTTTTGATGGGCTGCCTGGCCGCCCTTGCTGGCTATTTCACGCTGCTGGTTCTGGTCCATTGCCGCGAACCCGCGCTTGGCGGGCTGGCCGCTTTTCTGCACATTTCCTGGACTGGCCGCGCTCCTGCCGATGCTTTCCTTGCTAGTCGCCATGTCGATCTCCTTGGACCCTTGCTGCCGTCGATGTGGATGGTATCGATGATGTTGCCGAACGCCGAATGGCTGCGCTCGTGCGATTAGAGAGGAGGGGCTGGCGTTAGTTCCGTCCGCTGCAAGTTTGTGCGCCGAGCCGCCCCGGCCGCCGGGTGCGGGGCGTGGCGGCTCGGCGGCGGACCGTGCGGCCACGGCTGTCGTTCGGGGCGTAGGGCACATCGAAAACCGTCGCGAGCGGCAGCAGTTGCGGTCGAGAAGCCAAATCGTACAGGAGTACGATGAGCATCGCAGATCGCAAATGCAACGCGCAGCAGGTTTGTCGACGTGCCCTTCAGGCGTCGGCGACTTTCAATACCAGCTTGCCCAGGTTACGCCCTTCGAACAGCATCAGAAGCGCCTCCGGGAAAGTCTCGAATCCTTCGGTCACGAATTCGATGCTTTTCAGGCTGCCTTCCCCGATCATGTGCGCCATCTCGCGCACAGCTTCAGGATAGCGCGCGGCGTAGTCGAATACCACCATGCCTTCCATGCGCGCCCGGTTCACCAGCAGGGACAGGTAGTTGGCCGGTCCCTTGACCTGGGCGGTGGCGTTGTACTGCGAGATGGCGCCGCAGATGACGATGCGCGCCTTCATGTTGATGCGGGTGAGCACGGCGTCGAGGATGTCGCCGCCGACGTTGTCGAAGTAGACGTCCACGCCCTGCGGGCAGTGCTCCTTGAGCGCCGCGTGCACCGGGCCGTTTTTGTAGTCGATGCAGGCGTCGAAGCCGAGCTGCTCGACCACGAAGCGGCACTTGTCCTGGCCGCCGGCGATGCCGACCACGCGGCAGCCCAAGTGCTTGGCGAGCTGGCCCACCGTCATGCCGACCGCGCCGGCCGCGCCGGACACCACCACCGTTTCGCCGGCCTTCGGCTGGCCGACTTCGCGCAGGCCGAACCAGGCCGTCATGCCCGGCATGCCCAGGGTGTTGAGCCAGGCGGTCGTGCCGCCGATGCGGGGATCGATCTTGACGAAGGCGGCGCCCTTGTCGTCGGCCGCGCCCGACCAGTAGCGCTGCACCCCCGTGCCGCCCGCCACATAGTCGCCCACGGCGAAGCGCGGCGAGCGCGAGGCCACCACGATGCCCAGCCCGCCGGCCCGCATGACTTCGCCGATCGCTACCGGGCGGATATAGGACTTGCCCTCGTTCATCCAGCCGCGCATGGCAGGGTCGAGCGACAGGTAGAGTACTTTCACGACGATGCCGCCCTCGGGCGGCTCGCCCACGGCTTCCTCGTGGAACTGCCAGTCTTCGCGGCGCGGCAGGCCCGACGGACGGGCGCCCAGGCGGAACTGCTGGTTTGGCGGAAATGCATTGGTCATTGCGGTCTCCATGGTGGCGTTGGTGGCGATGGTGGCGATGGTGCTATTAGCAACAAGACTATACCGCCTGCGGCGCGGCGCGTGCGACAATAGCGGGCTAACGCATTCGAATCCATCTACCGACCCCATCCATGGCTCTCAAAGCGACCATCTACAAAGCCGACCTGTCGATCGCCGACATGGACCGCAATTATTACGGCGACCATGGCCTGACCATCGCGCGCCACCCCTCCGAAACCGACGAGCGCATGATGATCCGCGTGCTGGCCTTCGCCATTCACGCCGATCCGGCGCTGGGTTTCACCAAGGGCCTGTTCGATGTCGACGAACCCGACCTGTGGCAGAAGGACCTGACCGGCGCCATCGACCTGTGGATCGATATCGGCCAGCCGGACGAGAAGCGCATCCTGAAGGCTTGCAGCCGCTCCGAGCGCGTGTTCGTGTACAGCTACAGCGCCACCAGCAGCATCTGGTTCAAGGGCATCGCCAACAAGATCGAGCGCGCCAGGAAGGTGACGGTCGTGAACATTCCCGCGGAGACCAGCGCCCAGCTGGAAAAGCTCGCCAAGCGCTCGATGCAGCTGCAGTGCACGATCCAGGACGGCCAGATCTGGCTCACCGACGGCGTCGACACCGTGCTGGTGGAACGCGAGTACCTGTTCGGCGGCGGCTAGACGCCGCCCGCCGGACTATAATTTGCCGGTCCGTATGTTTGTTTGGAAGAGACGATCATGACTTCTCGCATTCTTGTCCTGCTGGGCGCCGCCCTGCTGTCCGCGCAAGCCCTGGCCCAGGTGAGCGTGACCGACCCCTGGGTCCGCGCCACGGTGCCGGTCCAGAAGAGCACCGGCGCCTTCATGGGGGTGAAGTCGGCCCAGCCGGCGCGCCTGGTGGAGGTCCGCACCGAGGTCGCCGGCCGCGCCGAGCTGCACGAAATGGCCATGGACGGCCAGGTGATGCGCATGCGCCGCGTGGACGGCATCGCGCTGCCGGCCGGGAAGCCGGTGAACCTGGCCAGCGGCGGCTACCACGTGATGCTGTTCGACCTGAAGCGGCAGCTGAAGGAAGGGGAGAGCGTGGAGCTGGTGCTGGTGGTGCAGGATGCTGCCAAGAAGCGGCAGGAGGTGAAGGTGGCGGTGCCGGTGAAGCCTTTGTCGTATTCGGCGCATAGCGGACACTGATTCGCGTCGCGCATCTGCTGGCAAACTCAGGTTCCGGCCTGCGCCGGAACGACGGTGCAGAGGGTGACGGCTACGGGGACGTTTTCGAACCACCAGCTTTGAGACCGTCGTTCCGGCGAAGGCCGGAACCCAAGTTCAAGCAAGCGGAGCGCAGCCGCACCATCACCCCTCAGCGCGGCGACCCCGCCAGCCTGCGCGCATCCCCCGACCCCGCGATCGACTTGCTCACGCGCGGATCGCCGTAGTAATTCACGTCGCCCGAGCCCGCGATGGTCAGGCTCAGCGCATCCTTCGCCCACACCGTCACGTCGCCCGAGCCGCCGACGCTGATGCTGGCGTCGTTCGACTCCACCTTGCCCAGGTCCACATTCCCCGAGCCGCCGATCGAGACCGACAGCTTGCGCGCGCTGCCGCCTTCGGCGCGGAAATCGCCGCTGCCGCCCAGGGTGACCGACACCGATTCGCTCTCGATGCCGCGCACGTTGATCTTGCCCGAGCCGCCCAGGTCGAACTGCAGGCGCTGGCCGCGCAGGGCGTCGGCGTCGATGGTGCCCGAGCCGCCCAGGGAAAGCCGGTCGACCTGGCGCGCATTCACGATGATCTTCATGTTGCGCGAGCGCAGGTTCAGGTTGCGCTTGGACGGGCGGACCTTGAGGGTGCCGTCTTCGACCACGGTCTCGATCAGGGGCAGCAGGTTGTCGTCGGCCTCGACGGTTACCGCCTCGGTGTTCCCCATGCGCAGTTCCAGCCGCCCCGGCAGCTCGAGCGCCACGCCGGTGAAGTGCTGGACCTGGCGCGCCTGGCGCTTGACGCTGCCGCTGCCCTCCACCTGCTCGCCCTTGAAGGGCCACAGGCCGGCGGAGGCGGGGGCGGCGGCGCCGGCCAGGGCCGTGGCCAGCAGCAGGCCACGCAGGGTGGCAAGGGCGAAGGTGTTCTTGTTCATGGTGGTCTCCTCATAGGCGAATGTCAGTGAAGCCATCCTAGTCAAGCGCCCTCGTTCGCGTGGCGCGTTTGCGACGAACCGCAAGGCCGGCGGCGTGGAATGCACGATGAGCGGACAGGCCGCCATGCATTCCAGCTATCCCTCGGCCGCGAGATGCACTAGAATCGTGCGCTTTTTCCCCTGGATCCCGGGTGGAGCAGCTTATGAATCTCATCCTACTTATGGTCGCCTTCTGCGTCGGCATCGCGATGTCGGTACAGGCGGCCGTCAACAGCCAGCTGGCGTCCGCGATCGGCGCCAATTCCGTGGTCGCGGCCCTGGTGTCCTTCAGCTGCGGCACCCTGGTGCTGCTGGCCGTGGCCCTGGCCAAGAGCGGTCCGGGCGCGCTGGGCGCCACGCTCGCCGCGCTGCCCGCGCAGCCGCTGTGGAAGTTCGCGGGCGGCTTCCTGGGCGCCGCCTTCGTCTTCGGCACCGTGTTCCTGGCCCCGCGTATCGGCTTGCTGAGCCTGATCGTGCTGGTGATCGCCGGCCAGCTCTTCACCTCGATGGCGATCGACCATTTCGGCCTGATCCACATGGCGACCCGCAAGGTGTCCGCAGTGCGCCTGGCCGGGGCGGTGGTGGTGGCGCTGGGCGTGGCGATCACCCTGTTCGGCGACCGTATCGTTGCAGGTTTTTCACGTTGAACGTGTAACTTCCGGCAATTTTGATTTCGATATTGCAATTTTTGGCCGGTGCTGGTTTTATAATGGTGTGCACCAACTCATTTAACAGCGCCCCGGCCAGATGGAACACCATACCTCTTCGCAGATTCCCACTCTCTCGTACATCGAAAACGAAGACCACCCGGTGTTCGGGACCCTGGTCGAGCAGATCCTGCACCTGCTGAACTCGAAGCTGGTGTTCTCGGACATCATCATTCACCAGAACAGCCCGCTCATGCTGCGCCAGCCCAAGGGCCTGGTGGCGGTGACCGATTCGCCGATCACGAAGGAGGAGCTGGAAGAGTTCTTCGACGTGATCGAGCCGAACTGGGCCGAGCGCATCGCGGTGCGCGCCTTCGACCGTTCGATCGACCTGCACACGGCGCGCATCCGCGCCAACTGCTTCCACTTCCAGGGCCGCAAGCGCCTGGGCTGCGTGATCCGCCGCTTCCCGAAGGCGCCGCTGGCGCTGTCCGAGCTGGGGCTGTGGGACGACGAGCTCCAGTTCGCGCGCCTGACCAGCGGCCTGGTGCTGATCATCGGCGACACCTGCCAGGGCAAGTCGACCACCATCGCCTCGATCCTGGACGAGATCAACAAGCAGCGCTCGGGCCACATCATCACCATCGAAGACCCGGTCGAGACCCTGATCCCGCAGCGCAAGTGCATCATCACCCAGCGCGAAGTGGGCGTGGACGGCGACGTCGAGAGCTATTACCTGGGCGCCCTGGACGCGCTGCGCGAGCGCCCGGACGTGATCATGATCGGCGAGATCCGCGACGCCCAGACCGCCCAGGAAGCGCTGGCGCTGGCCGAATCCGGCCCGCTGGTGCTGGCCACCCTGCATGCCCGCTCGACCGAACTGGGGCTGCAGAAGATGCTGCGCCTGCTGGGCAACTCGGAAGCGCAGGCCCAGGCGCTGGCGCATGCGCTGCGCGGCGTGCTGTGCCAGGCGCTGCTGCCTTCGCGCGAAGGCAACCGCTACCACCTCGCCACCGAGTGCCTGACCCCCAGCAGCGCCATCATGCGCATGCTCGAGGCGGGCGACATCGGCGGCATCCGTGCGCACATGAACAGCGGCCGCGATCCGACCTGCCACACCATGAACGCCTCGCTGGAACAGCTGCTCGCCGCGCACAAGGTGCGCGTGGAGGACGCGCGCGCCGCCACCACCGACCGGGTGGCGTTCGCCGACATGGTGTGACGCCCGCCTGCGTAGCGTGGACGCCTGTGCCGTCCACGCGGTGATCGTGTGCGGCGGGATTGACCGGTCGGACAGGCCTAGTCCAGCGGCACCGCGCGGTAGCGGTTCACTTCCGGCGACGTGACCGCCGGCGCGGCATTGCCCCAGCTGCCGCGTACATAGCTCAGGACCGCCGCCACCTGGGCGTCGCTCAGCTCGTGGCCATAGGGCGGCATGCCGTAGGGACGCGGATTGCCCGCGGTACCGGGCGGGAAGCCGCCGTTCAACACCATCCTGATCGCATTCACGGCGGGCGTCAGCGTCACGGCGCGGTTGCCGGCCAGCGGCGGGTAGGCGGGCTGCCTGCCCTTGCCGTCGGCGCCGTGGCAGTCCACGCATTGCTTGTCGTAGATCCGCTTGCCTTCGGCCAGCAGCTGCTCGCTCGCCGCTTCGCCCGTCGCCGGTTGCGGCGCGCTGGTCGCCGGCAGCGATTTCAGATAATCCGCCATGGCGCCCAGGTCGCCCGGTGTCAGGTGCTGCAGGCTGCGCGCCACCACTTCCGCCATCGGTCCGGTGGCCGTGCCGCGCGGCGAGATGCCGGTGCCGAGCAGGGCCACGATATGTTCCTTGTCCCAATCGCCCAGCCCCGCCTCGTTGCCGGCGGTGAGCGAGGGCGCGTACCAGCCGATGGTGGGGATCAGGCCGCCGGAGAGCGTCTCGCCGCTCGCACCCAGGCGGTTGCGCGTGCTGTGGCAGGCGCTGCAATGTCCCAGTCCCTCGACCAGGTAGGCGCCGCGGTTCCAGGCCGCGCCGCGCTGCGGCTGCGGCGCGAACACGGCGGGGCGGAAGTAGAGCAGGCGCCAGCCGGCCAGCAAGGCCTGCTGGTTGTAGGGGAAGTCCAGTTCGTGCGGCCGGTTGGCCTGGCGTACCGCCGGCAGGCTGCGGAAGTAGGCGTAGAGCGCATCCGAATCGGCACGCGTCACGCGGGTGGTGTTCGTGTACGGGAAAGCCGGATAGAGCAGGCGGCCGTCGCGGCCGATGCCGTTGTGCAGGGCGTTCCAGAACTCGTCCGCGCTCCAGGCGCCGATGCCGGTCTCGCGGTCGGGCGTCAGGTTGGGGCCGTAGAGGCGGCCGAACGGCGTGTCGAGGGCGCGTCCGCCGGCATAGGCCGGTGCGCCGCGCGCCGTATGGCAGGCGATGCAGTCGCCGGCGCGCGCCAGATAGGCGCCGCGGGCGATGTTCTCCGGCGTCGGCGCATACGCGGCCGGCGAGGCGGCGGGGACGTGCTGGGCGCGCGGCCAGGCGATCGCCATGGCGGCGATGGCGGCGCCGGCCAGGACCACGAGGGCGAGCGAGGCCTTCTTCATGGCGCATCCTTCGCGCTGCCGCAGGCCAGCGGCAGCGGGCGTGCGATCGACGCGGCGGCGGCGGGGCGGGGATCGCTTGGTACCGGCTGGGCCGCGAGCCAGCCCGAGACGGCGTTCACGTCTTCCAGCGTGAGGCGGGCGGTGACCTCGGCCATGCAGTCGGGCGCGTGGGCGCGGCGCAACTTGTCGCGCCAGGCGCCGAACTGCGCGTTCACATAGTCGCGCGGCAGCCCGAGCAGGCCGGGAATCGCGGGCTCGACGCCGGTCAGGCGCTGGCCGTGGCAGGCCACGCAGGCCGGCAGCTTGCGCGCCGCGTCGCCATGGAAGACCAGCTGGCGGCCGCGTTCGAGCGTCTGCGCCGGCATGGTGGACGGCGCCGGCTGCGGCGCGGGCGGGTGCTGGGCCGCGAAGTAGGCGGCGATCTCGCGCAGGTAGGGGTCGGGCAGGTGGTCGACCAGGTAGGTCATGAGCGGATACTGGCGCCGGCCCTCGCGGAAGTTCAGCAGCTGGTTGTACAGGTAGCCGGCCGGCTTGCCGCCGATGCGCGGGTAGTAGCTGTCGTTGACCGGATTGCCGCGCGCATCGACGCGGGCGTGGCAGGAAGCGCAGGCGACCAGGCGCTGGGCCAGGGTGTCGGGCACGGCCTGCGCGTGGGCAGCGGGAGCGGCGCAGGCCAGCGCCACCAGCAAGGCGCCGGAGAGGCGGCGATACCGGTTCGTCGGATCATCGGTCATGGGCATGCATGAATGATAACGCGGATCGCTTGTCCATGGGCGGGCGTCAATCCGGGACACGGTGACCCGGGATGGAGGGGGCCGCGCCAGCATGGCGCTGTTTTTCGGGATAAAGTGGTATTGTCCTACACATACGACCGTGTCGTGCGATCGTGTCGTAGTTACGACCGCATTTCGAGGGCCATGGCGCCGCCTGCCGGCGCCGTCGCGTGTTTGCCATCCCGACCATAGGCCGCATGATGATTTCCGTTTCTTCCGACCCCGCCGCTCCCGTCTCGCGCATCTCCACCGGTATCTCCGGCCTCGACGACATCCTCGGCGGCGGGTTGACGCCCCAGCGCGTGTACCTGGTCGAAGGCTCGCCCGGCGCGGGCAAGACCACCCTCGGCCTCCAATTCCTGCTCGACGGCGCGCGCAAGGGCGAGCACGGCCTGTACATCACCCTGTCGGAGACCGCGGACGAACTGCGGGCCGTGGCCGCCAGCCATGGCTGGTCGCTGGCGGAACTGTCGCTGTACGAGCTGGCCGGCGACGCCGACCTGGACATCGACGCGCAGCAGTCGGTGTTTCATCCGTCCGAGGTGGAGCTGGGCGAGACCACGCGCAATGTGATGAACCAGGTCGACCTGGTCAAGCCGGCGCGCGTGGTGTTCGACAGCCTCTCGGAGATGCGTCTGCTGGCCCAGAACCCCTTGCGCTACAGGCGCCAGATCCTTGCTCTCAAGCAGTTTTTCGCCTCGCGGGCCTGCACCGTGCTGCTGCTGGACGACAAGACCAGCTCTTCCGACCAGCACCTGCACAGCATCGCCCATGGCGTCATCAGCCTGGAGCAGATCGCCAAGGAGTTCGGCAAGGAGCGGCGCCGCGTCAACATCATCAAGATGCGCGGCATCCGCTTCCGCGGCGGCTACCACGACTACACGCTCGACACCGGGGGCATCACCATGTATCCGCGCCTGGTGGCGGCCGAGCACACGAGCGATTTCACGCCGGCCGTGCGTTCGACCGGGTCGGCGGGCCTGGACGGCTTGCTCGGCGGGGGGCTGGTGCGCGGCACGAATACCCTGATCGTGGGGCCGTCCGGCATCGGCAAGACCACCCTGTCCACGCGCTGCCTGCTGGCCGCGCTCGAGCGGGGCGAGAAGGCGGCCTTCTACCTGTTCGACGAGGGCCTCGGCACCTTCTTCGCGCGCAGCGCCGCGATGGGACTGGAGCTGCGCTCCCATACCGCCGGCGGCCAGCTCGCGATCCACCATATCGACCCCGCCGAACTCGCGCCGGGCGAATTCGCGCAGATGCTGCGCGACGCCGTCGAACGGCAAGGCGTCGGCTTCATCGTGATCGACAGCCTGAACGCCTACCTGCAGGCGATGCCGGGGGAGCATTTCCTCACGCTGCAGATGCACGAACTGCTGTCCTACCTGAACCAGAAGGGCGTGACCACCGTGCTGGTGCTGGGCCAGCACGGCCTGATCGGCGAAGTGCGCACCGACGTCGACCTGAGCTACCTGAGCGACAGCACCGTGCTGTTGCGCTTCTTCGAGTCGAACGGCAGGCTGCGCCGCGCCATCACGGTCATCAAGAGCCGCACGGCGGACCATGCGCTGACCATCCACGAGATGCAGCTCGGCGGCGACGGCATCCGGATCGGCGAGCCGCTCGAAGGCTTCGACGGCGTGCTGACCGGCTTGCCGAGCTACCGTGGTTCCACGCCCATGATGGTTCCGGCCGCGCATGCACGCGACTGACGAGCGCGACGCACGGCTGCTGGTCTTCGCGCCACGCGGGCGCGACGCCGAGGTCATGGCCTCGGTGCTCGAGCAGGACGGCTTCGGCTGCCGCGTGGTCGCCACCTTCGGCGGCTTGCTCGCGGCCGTCGAGGAAGGGGCCGGGGCCGCGATCGTCGCCGAGGAAGCCCTGCACGGCGCCGACCTCGGGCGCCTGGCCGAATGGCTCGGCCGGCAGGAGCCCTGGTCCGATTTTCCCTTCGTCGTCCTGCTGGGCAAGCCGATGGGCGCGGCGGCCACCGGCGATGCCGCGCGCGCCTGGCTGGCCGCGCTGGGCAACGTGGTCCTGCTCGAGCGGCCGCTCAACACCCAGACCCTGCGCAGCGCCGCCACCTCGGCCCTGCGCGCCAGGCACCGCCAGTACCAGGCGCGCGACGTCCTGGCCGACCGCACCCGCACCGCGCAGAGGCTGAGCGAGAGCCAGGAGGCGCTGGTACACCTGAACGCGACCCTCGAGACCAGGATCGAAGAGCGCACCCGCGAGCTGGCGCAAGCCAACGACCGCGTGATGAACGAGATCATCGAACGCGAGCGGGTCCAGGCGGCGATGGTCCAGCTGCAGAAGATGGAAGCCATCGGCCGCCTGACCGGCGGCATCGCCCACGATTTCAACAACCTGCTGAACGTGGTGCAGGGCAGCATGGACCTGATCCTCATGCTGTCCAAGGACGAGGTGGCCAGGCAGCGCGCCGAGGTGGCGCGGCGGGCCTGCCAGCGCGGCGGCAAGCTGACCAGCCAGCTGCTGGCCTTCTCGCGCAACCAGAGCCTGGTGCTGCGTCCGATCCGGGTCGGCGAGCTGTTCGACGGCGTGCGCGAACTGGTGGCGGCCTCGCTCGGGTCGAGCATCCGCGTGAGCTTCGATGCCGACGGCGCCGACAGCCTCGTGCTGGCCGACGCCAACCAGATGGAAATGGCCTTGCTGAACCTGGCCATCAATGCGCGCGACGCCATGCCCGAAGGGGGCGAGCTGCGCTTCCATGCCGACACGGCGGCGACGCCGCCCGACCTGGCGCTGTCCGGCAGCTTCGTGCGTATCGCCGTGACCGACAGCGGCCAGGGCATGCCGCCGGACGTGGCGGCCCGCGTCTTCGAACCCTTCTTCACGACCAAGCCGGTCGGCAAGGGCACGGGCCTCGGCCTGAGCCAGGTGTACGGCATGGCGCGCCAGTCCGGCGGCGCGGCGCGCATCCTGAGCCAGCCTGGCGCGGGCACCACCGTGGAGATCTGGCTGCGGCTGGCGGCCCTGGACGATGCGCCGGTGCTGCTCGGCGCCCCCGACCCGCGCGCGGCGCAAGGGAAGGGTGTGCGCATCCTGGTGGTCGAGGATGACGACGCGGTGCGCCGCTCCATGGTGGAGTCGCTCGAAGCGCTGGGGCATGCGGTGGCGCAGGCGGCGGACGGCCACGGCGCGCTCGAGGAGCTGGCGGCGGGGCGCCCGGACCTGATCATTACCGACTACCTGATGCCCGGGATGACCGGGGCCGAACTGATGCGGCATGCGCGCCAGACCTATCCGGACGTCCCGATGATCATCGCCACCGGCTACGCGGACATGCGGGCGATCGACGAGGTGATCGGCGAAGACATGGTCTTGCGCAAGCCCTTCCAGCTGATGGAGCTGGCCGCCAGCGTCGAGCGGGCGCTCGACCGGCCCGCTTTGCAGCGGGCCAGGGCCAGCGGCGCCCGCGCCTGAGGAAGCTAGTTCGCCGTCCTTGCGCCAGCGGCCTGCACCGCCGCGATCAGCCGCTTGCTCAGCTCCTCGTTATCGCCGCCGAAGCGGTCGCCGTTGTGCAGGGTAACGGCCACGATGCCCGAATCGACGGCCATCTCGAGCTGGCTGTAGAAATTGAGGATGTAGCCGCCGTGGCCGACCAGGCGCTTGCCGTTTACGCGGCGCCCCCAGGTTCCCAGGCCATAGCCGGTCGCCTCGCCATTCGGCAGCACGTGGCTGGCGTTCATGCGCGCCACGCTTGCGGGCGACACGATCCTCCCGGCCTGCAGGGCGAGCATGAAGCTAGCCAGGTCGTCCACCGTGCTCACCAGGCCGCCTGCCGCGTACAGGTTGCTGGCGGCCAGGATCCGGGCCGGCTTCGGCCCCAGCTGGTAGCCGCTCACCAGGCCCGGGATCAGTTGCCGATCGTCGCCGGCCACCGTGTGCTTCAGCCCGAGTGGGCGCGCGATGCGTGCGTCGACGAACTCGTAGTACCCCTGCGCCGACACCTTCTCGATCACTAGTCCGAGCAGGTTGTAGCCGGTATTGTTGTAGGCGAATCTTTCACCCGCTTCGAAGTCGAGGGGGCGGACGCGTACCGGCGCCACCAGTTCCTCCGGCTGGTGGTCCAGCCGGGCGGTGGTGCGCCAATAGCCGGAATCCATCGACAGGTTCGGAATGCCGCTGGTATGCGTCAGCAGGTGGAGCAGGGTGACCTTGCTCCACTGCGGCGGCGCATCCGCCAGGTAGCGCGCCACGGGGGCATCGAGGGCGAGCCTGCCTTCGTCCGCCAGCAGCAGGATGGCGGTGGCCGTGAACAGCTTGGTGGTGGACCCGATGCGGAATACGTGCTCGGGGCGGACCGGCACGCCCAGTTCAACGCTGGCCATGCCGTAGCCCTTGCGCAGCAGCGGCTTGCCGTCCTTAAGGACGAGGGCGGCGACACCGGGCAGCTCGGGCTTGAAACGCGCCGCGACCAGGGCATCGAGCGCTGCGGGCAGCGCATCGGCGTGGGCAGCGGGGAGCGGAACGGACGCCGGGACGGGAGCGGGCGGCACGGCCGCGGCGGCAAGGGGAAGGGCTAGCAGCAAGGCGGGTGCTTTCATCCAATAGTCCTGTCGAGCTGGCCCTGGGAGCCCGGATCGTATGCCCTTCGCCAGCCGGGCGGCCGGCCCGGCCACGTCTTCATGCAGGCGGGTTGGCCCGCCAGTGACGATAGATGCGCAGCGCCACGTGGGCGTCGTCGGCCGCGTACAGCACCTGCTTGTCGCTCAGGCGCGGCATGGCCCAGTTGGTGGTGGTGATGCGGCGCGACTTCTGCAGGCGCTGGCCGAAGAAGCGCGCCACCGCGCTCTTGGCGCCCAGCGTGTTGCGTTCGCCGCGGCGCAGGGCGGTGGACAGGTCGAGCACGTTACGCGGCTCGATGCCCAGCTTGCTGCGCAGGCGGCGCAGGTCGTCGCCCAGGCCGAAGCCCACCTTGAGAATACGGTCCGATTCGAGCACCGGCTTGAGGACGGTGAGCGCGGTGGCGTTGCCGGCCGGGCTGGCGGTCTGGAACAGGTAGGCCATCTGGTCGGTGGCCAGCTGCACCAGGTGCGGCCCGGTCGAGACTTCGCCCTTGGCGAAAGTGGGCTTGGATTCGGTGTCGAAGCCGATCGCGTCGGCCGTCGACAGCGCCGTCAAGGCCGCCGCGGCCTCGGCCTCGGTCCGGACGATGCGCACGTCGGCCAGCCCGATGCCGACATAGGGCGGGAGCAGCTCGTCCGGATCGACGGTCATCAATTGCGCGAGAACTTGCTGGCCAGGGCCTGCAGTTTTTCCTGGCGCTTGCGGTCCGCTTCCTCGGCGGCCGCGGCCTCGCGCTCGGCCTTCTTGCGCTCGGCTTCTTTCTTGAAGCGTTCCTGCAGCTGTTCCTTGGCGTGCAGGCGGTGGGTATCGGTGACTTCGGCGCCAGGGGTGCCGTCCAGGTCGAAGCGCTGCTTGGCCTTTTCCATGGCCCGCAGGTAGCGCATCGAGCCGGTGTGGATGCCCAGCGCGGCGCGCATGGTCTTGCGGTCCAGGCCTGGCATGCGGGCCAGCAATTGCTTGTCGATGCCGATTGCCAGCGGCAGGCAGTCGCGGAAGGCGGGGAACTCCTGCTGGAGCTGCTTGAGCAGTGCGCGGGCCGACAGGACGGGCGCTTTGGCCTGCTCTGGAGCGGCTGGGGTGGCGATGGTTTCGGCGGACTCTGCAGGGGTATTGGTATTCATTGACTTCATGGTAAGAACGGGAAAGCGAAGGATAGCACGGCGCCCGGGCGCGTATTGTACTTGTTCCAAGGATACTGTTGGGTTTATTACTAGCGCCGACGGGCGCGGGGCGGTGAAATCGTGTATGATCCGCCTCTTGCCTTGGGCACGGCTTGCGCCGGCGCAGGGCTGAGCGGGGAATCGCGAAGAAGCACCGGAGAGCCGCGGACAGCTTGCAATTATACGAATTGCTTATATCCCTTATCGGATATTTCAATTATCACCAAATCTTGCGTTGGGGCATAATATCGCCTCCCTCTATTCTTCTAGAAAAATAGATGCAAGCCCGTTTCAGCCGACGGGCTTTTTTTCGTTCCGACATGCACACCGCGACTTTGAACACCGACCACGCCTTCCTTGCCCGCCGAACTGGTTCGTCCTTCGCGCGCAGGCCGAGGACGTCCGTGCTTGAAGTCCCGCCGTTCGCCCTGAGGTAGGGCCACTTCCGAACCACTGTTGCCAGGGCCCGCGCCGCGGGTCCCGCTGGATTATTGACTTCGCAGGCGCGCACCCGCCTCGACTGGAGAGCTTTAGATGAAGAACACCGCCAAGACCTTGACACTGACAGCGAAAAAAGCACCGGCCAAGAGCGCGGCGCCGCTGGCAGTGCCGAAAACCGCGACCTCCTATTTCCTGGAAACGGAAGCGGCTGCCAAGGTGACGGTGGTCAAGACCCGTTCGCGCCTGGCCTCGCTCAAGGCCCAGGCCGACGCCGAGCCGGTCGCCGCCCAGGCGGTCGCCGCGCCGGTGGAGGCATTCGAGGCCGAAGCCGCCAGCGAAGCCGCCAACGATGCCGTCAACGATGTTGCCAACGATGTTGCCAATAAAGCGGCTGCCAATGACGGCGCCGGCGACTACATGCCTGCCGTGCCGGCCACGCCGGCCGCGCCGCCGGTGATCGTGCGCAAGCGCGGCAAGCTGGCCGCCTTGAAGGCTGCCGACGCCGTGCCGGCCGAAGCCGAGGCGCCAATCCCAGCCGTGGCTGCCGCCGAGACGGTCGAGGAAGCGCCGGCACCGAAGGTCGTGCGCACCCGCGCCCCGCGCCGTGTCGAGACGCCGGCGGCTTCCGTCGCGGCCGCAGCGGCCGCCGTCGGCGCCGTCAGCCAGACCACCGACGCCGCCGTGCTGGCCTCGATCGACACCACCGGCTACCTGCTGCCGCAAGTGAAGGTGCCGGGCCGCCGCGGCCGCAAGCCGAGCGAGTTCGTGCCGGAAAACGACGAAGTCGCGGCGCTGAACGCGGTCGAGCGCGCCGAACTGAAGGCGGCGTCGAAGCTGCGCGAGCGCAAGGCCAAGGGCATCGCGACCCTGACCGAAGCCGGCTTCTCGGGCGAGGAACTGGAAAAGCGCCGCCAGCAGCTGAAGAACCTGATCAACATGGGCAAGGAGCGCGGCTACCTGACCCATGCGGAGATCAACGACCACCTGCCGGAAAACATCATCGATCCGGAAGCGATCGAAGGCATCATCGCGACCTTCAACGACATGGGCATCGCCGTCTACGAGCGCGCGCCGGAAGCGGAAATGATGCTGCTGTCCGACCAGGCCGTGACCCCGACCAGCGAAGACGAAGTCGAAGCCGCCGCCGCCACCGCGCTGTCGACCGCCGACTCGGACTTCGGCCGCACCACCGACCCGGTGCGCATGTACATGCGTGAAATGGGCGCGGTGTCGCTGCTGACCCGCGAAGGCGAGATCGAGATCGCCAAGCGCATCGAAGAAGGCCTGAAGGACATGGTGCAGGCAATCTCGGCCTGCCCGACCACGATCTCGGAAATCATCGCGCTGTCGCACAAGATCGCCGCCGACGAACTGAAGATCGACGACGTGGTGGACGGCTTCGTCGACCTGAACGACTCCGCGGCCCCGGCCCCGAGCGTGGCCTCGTCCTCGGACGACGAGGAAGAGGAAGAAGAGGAAGTCGAAGAGGAAGAAGAGGGTAGCGGCGGTGGCGCGGCCGGCTATTCGGCCGAGCAGCTGGCGGCCCTGAAGAAGGGCGCGCTGGACAAGTTCGCCCTGATCGAGAAGCAGTTCGACCTGATGGGCCACGCGTTCAAGACCCAGGGCTACGGCTCGGAAGACTACAACGATGCGCAGGAAGTGATCTCGAACGAGCTGCTGGGCATTCGCTTCACCGCCAAGGTGGTCGAGAAGCTGTGCGACACACTGCGCCACCAGATGGACGAAGTGCGCGCGATCGAGCGCGCCGTCCTGGACATCTGCGTGAACCGTTGCGGCATGCCGCGCGCCCACTTCATCAAGGTCTTCCCGGGCAACGAGACCGACCTGGCATGGGGCGACCGCGAAGTCGACTGCGCCTATCCGTACAGCGCCGTGCTGGGCCGTAACCTGCCGGCGATCAAGGAACTGCAGCAGCGCATGATCGACCTGCAGGCGCGCGTGGCGCTGCCGCTGGCCGACCTGCGCCGCATCAACAAGCAGATGGCGGCCGGCGAGAAGCGCGCGCGCCAGGCCAAGCGCGAAATGACCGTGGCCAACCTGCGCCTGGTGATCTCGATCGCGAAGAAGTACATCAACCGCGGCCTGCAGTTCCTCGACCTGATCCAGGAAGGCAATATCGGCCTGCTGAAGGCGGTCGACAAGTTCGAATACCGCCGCGGCTACAAGTTCTCGACCTATGCGACCTGGTGGATCCGCCAGGCCATCACGCGTTCGATCGCGGACATGGCACGCACCATCCGCGTGCCGGTGCACATGATCGAGACCATCAACAAGATGAACCGCATCTCGCGCCAGATCATGCAGGAAACCGGCAGCGAGCCGGACCTGCCGACCCTGGCCGCCAAGATGGAAATGCCGGAGAATAAGGTCCGCGAGATCATGAAGATCGCCAAGGAACCGATTTCGATGGAAACCCCGATGGGCGAGGACGGCGATTCGCAGCTGGGCGACTTCATCGAGGACAACGCGACCCTGGCCCCGCTGGACGCCGCGCTGCACGCCTCGATGCGCAACGTGATCAAGGAAGTGCTGGACTCGCTGACCCCGCGCGAAGCCAAGGTACTGCGCATGCGCTATGGCGTCGAAATGTCGAACGACCACACCCTGGAAGAAGTGGGCAAGCAGTTCGACGTGACGCGCGAGCGTATCCGCCAGATCGAAGCCAAGGCCATGAGCAAGCTGCGCCAGCCTTCGCGTTCGGACAAGCTGAAGACCTTCCTGCACAATAACTGATCGGGTCCGCTCCCGTGAGACAGCCGCCCGGTTCACCGGGCGGTTTTTTTTTCGCCTGCTGCCGCAGCGACAGGCGCTGCGCCCACCCAGTCCCATCCATTCCCCGAAAACCGCGTTTCATCCGAAATCCGTCCGGCCCGCCCGCCGGGCACACGTATAGTCGTCTCCGCTGTCAATGCACCATCAGACGACAAGGAGACCACGTCGTGCACCTCAAAACCACCCTGCTGAGCCTCCCGCTCGCCGTCGCCGCCGCGCTGGCGAACGCATCGAACCCGGTCGAGGTCACGGTCGCACCCGCCACGCCGCTGATCGAGCAGGGCTGCATCACGACCTCAAGAGCGCGCCCGGCTTCGATGCGGATGCACTGCCGTCGCCCTTCGCCGACTTCGAACGCCTGACCGGGAAGCGCTGGCTGAAGGTCGGTGCCGGCCAGGTCGACAGCGGCGACATCGTGCGCAGCGCCCATAAGTAGGGGGCGCCAGGGTGTTGGCCGAGACGCTCTTGTCGGTCCGGCATCGACTGTCACGGCTTCGCAACGCTTATTTTACTTTTTGAAAAGGCAAACGAGCGAAGGAATTGACGCGCTCCGAAGGCCCGCGAGAAGATGATGTGTGGCAACAATATGTGCTTCTCCAGTCTTTTCAGCTCCCGGATACCATGCTCACCCAATTCCTTCGCCGTTCCTCGATCAGGGCCAAGCTCCTGCTCAGCATGGCCGCGTGCCTGCTCCTGTTCATCCTCATTTCGGCCATCTTCAGCGTCACGCTGACGAGCCGCAGCCAGCGCGGGCGCATCGTCGCCGACGACCTGCCCGCCGTGGTCGGCGAAATCCGCAATGACGTGATGCGCCAGATCGGCCAGCCCCTGACCGCCTCGCTGGCGATCGCCAACAACACCTACCTGCACGCCTGGGAACGCGAGGGCTTGCCCGACAGTGGCCTGGAAGCCTGGCGCACCTATGCGGCCAAGGCCAAGGCCGACAACGGGGCGGCCAGCGTGTTCTGGGCCTCGGCCGGCACGCTCAAGTACATGGACGAGACCGGCCTGAGCTACATGCTGGAGAAGGGTAATCCGCGCGACGGCTGGCTGGAAAGCTTCCTCGCCAGCGGCCAGCGCTTCGACCTGGACCTCGACAACGACAAGAAAACCGGTGAACTCAAGCTGTTCGTCAACACCCGTGCCGAAGCCGGCGACGGCAAGGTGGCGGTGGCGGGCCTCGGCTTGTCCGTCAAGGCCCTGGCCGACGCGGTGCGTGCGTACAAGGTGGGCCAGTCGGGTTACGTCTACCTGGTGCGCGACAACGGCAGCATCCTCCTGCACCGCAATACCAAGCTGGCCGACGGCGAGCACTACATGAAGGACCTGCCGGGCTATACGCCCGAGCTGGCGGCCAGCCTGATGGGCAAGCAGAAGTTCGCCCACGGTTCGCACGGCTCCGACACGGGCGAACAGATCGTCGCCTCGTCCTACATTCCCGAACTGGGCCTGTACATCATCGCCGAGGTGCCCGAGGACGAAGTGCTGGGCGGCCTGGCGCGCGCGGCCACCACGGCCTCGCTGATGGCCGGCGTGATCGGCGGCGGCATCGGCCTGCTGGTGATCTTCCTGGTCAGCCGCGCCATCACCGCCCCGGTCCGGCGCGCCGCCCTCATGCTCGGCGAGATCGCCGACGGCAAGGGCGACCTGACGCGCCGCATGCGCGTGGAGTCGCAGGATGAAATCGGGATGCTGGCCGACGCCTTCAACCGCTTCGTGTCGTCCTTGAGCCGCACCATGGGAGAGGTGCGCGCCAGCACCGATGCGCTGGCGGTCGCCTCGGCCGAGATCGCCGCAGGCAACATGAACCTGTCGAGCCGCACCGAGACCCAGGCCTCGAGCCTGGAAGAGACCGCGGCCGCGATGGAGGAGCTGACCTCGACCGTACGCCAGAACGCCGACAACGCGCGCCAGGCCAACCAGCTGGTGATGTCGGCCAGCACCCAGGCGGAGCAGGGCGGCCAGGTGGTGGCGGAAGTGGTGACCACCATGGGCTCGATCACCGAGAGCTCGTACAAGATCGTCGACATCATCGGCGTCATCGACGGTATCGCCTTCCAGACCAACATCCTGGCGCTGAACGCCGCCGTCGAGGCGGCGCGCGCGGGCGAACAGGGGCGCGGCTTCGCGGTCGTCGCCAGCGAGGTGCGCAACCTGGCCCAGCGCTCGGCGGCCGCCGCCAAGGAAATCAAGGAATTGATCAACGACTCGGTCAGCAAGGTGGAGGCGGGCGCGCGCCTGGTCGATAACGCCGGTGCGAGCATGAGCGGCATCGTGCAGGCCGTGCAGCGCGTGGCCGACCTGATGACCGAGATCGATGCGGCCAGCACCGAGCAGAGCCAGGGTATCGGCCAGGTCAACCAGTCGATCGCGGCGATGGACGACGTCACCCAGCAGAACGCGGCCCTGGTCGAGGAAGCCGCCGCCGCGGCGGGCGCGCTCGAGGAGCAGACCGCCAGGCTGGCCCAGGTGGTCGCGACCTTCAAGCTCGAAGGCGCGGCGCAGGCAGGCGCGGCGGGCAAGGGCGCCGCCGTGCGCGCGGCGCTGGCCGCCTGACTTGGCACGAGGGCTTCGTTGGGCCGCCTACCTGTTCCAGGGACGTCCCATGAAGCCTGCCATGCCGACCTACGGCTACGGCATCATCCTGGGTGCCGTCGTCGGCAAGTCCCTCAACGAGCGCCTGCGCGGCTTCGCCGAAGTGACGCTGCCCCGGATCGCGCGCGGCCGCCACGGCGGCACACAAGCCAGCGTCGACCTGGGCGCTGACTATCTACTCTCCGCAAACTGCCAGCTGGACGCCATGCTGTCGCGCGGCTTGAACAGCCGCACTCCGGACACCGCCTTCACGATCGGACTGTCCTTCAGGCGCTGAGCCAGGCCGGCCCCGGGAACGCATGCATCCCGGTTATGTAACGTTGTTGGAATTTCATTGGTTGCAAAAATGACAGTTGCGTAGGCTCTGACGCAGATGGCGGGCGTGGCGCGAGGAGACGCGGCGCGCACCGTCACAGGCGCATCGGGCTCACGGGTGCGTCGACTTCAACCTTGCAAAAAATCCACAACATGAAAAAACTTTTGCTTGCCGCGGCAGCCGCCATGCTCGCCGCCTCCTTGTCCCATGCCGCTTATGCCAGTCCCCAGGACGTCTCGCCCAAGCGCGAGCTGCGCGGCGTGTGGATCAGCACCCACCTGAGCCTGGACTGGCCGAACCGCCTGCAAACGCCCGAGCAGCAGCGGGCGGCGCTGGCCGCCATCCTCGACCACAACAAGGCGACCGGCATGAACGCCGCCTTCCTGCAGGTGCGCAGCCAGGCCGACGCCATGTACCCGAGCGACCTGGAACCCTGGTCCTACTACCTGACCAACCAGCAGGGCAGCGCCCCGGCCCCGAGCTGGGATCCGTTGGAGTTCGCGATCGCCGAGACGCGCAAGCGCGGCATGGAATTCCACGCCTGGATCAACCCCTATCGCG
The DNA here is from genome assembly GCF_036961685.1 of Massilia sp. DD77. Classification (NCBI taxonomy): domain Bacteria; kingdom Pseudomonadati; phylum Pseudomonadota; class Betaproteobacteria; order Burkholderiales; family Oxalobacteraceae; genus Massilia; species Massilia sp. DD77. The sequence goes on along the minus strand of NZ_JBAMDH010000021.1, from coordinate 46,014 downwards.
CCGTGGCGACCGTCGCCAACGAGGGCAACAACGCGCAATACGCCGCCACCCACGTCTCGCGCACGCATCCGGAATGGCTGCTGCAGGTCGGCACCGTGAAAATCCTGAACCCTGGCTTGCCGGAAGTGCGCGAGCATGTGGTGAAGGTCATCATGGACATCGTCAACCGCTACGACATCGACGGTCTCCACTTCGACGACTACTTCTATCCGAACGGCGTGATTCCCGACGACGCGGCCTACAATGCCGATCCGCGCGGCTTCCCGAACACCGCGGCGGGCCGGGCCGACTGGCGGCGCGACAATGTCAACCTCTTGATCGAGCGCGTGAACGCCAGCATCCAGGCCGCCAAGCCCTGGGTGAAGTTCGGCGTCTCGCCCTCGGGCATCTACCGCAGCAGCAGCGATCCGGCGGTCGGCTCGCCCACCGCGGCCGGCGCCCTGCAGCACTACACCCACCTGTTCGCCGATACCCGCAAGTGGATCGAGCAGGGCTGGGTCGACTACCTGGCGCCCCAGGTCTACTGGTACATGGGCCAGGCCGGCTCGGACTATTCGCTGCTGGCCCCCTGGTGGAACAGCAACGCCTATGGACGCCACATGTACATCGGCCTGGCCGACTACAAGATGAACACGGCCGGCTGGACCAGCCCGGACCAGATCAACGGGCAGATCGCGCTGAACCGCTCGCTGGCCAATGTCTCCGGCCAGATCCACTTCCGCCACGCCTTCCTGCAGGCGAATGCGCTGGGCTACCGCACCAGCCTGATGAACGGCCTGTACCGGCGTCCGGCCCTGCTGCCGATCATGGCCTGGAAGGGACTGGGCGCCCCGGCCGCCCCAATCGCGCTGGCGGCCAGCATCGGCCAGGACAACGCGGTGCAGCTGGCCTGGAACGCGCCGGGCGACAGCGCCGACGAGTTCGAGAAGACGCGCCGCTACGCCATCTACCGTTCGGAGCAGCGCGACATGGACCTCGACGCGCCCGGCACCCTGCTGGCTGCGACCGACATCGCCACCCCGGCCTTCGCCGACACGAGCGTCGAAGCGGGCAAGTATTACTACTACACGGTCACGGCGCTGAACCGCCTGAGCGTGGAAAGCGCGCGCGCCAACACGGTCAGCAACGACGTCGAGCCGCCCGTGGCGCGCACCCGCGCCGCGCTGGTGACGCTGGCGAACGGTAGGGCGAGCCTTGCGCCGGCTGATGTCGACGGCGGCAGCAGCGACAACTGGGGCGTGGAGTCCCTGAGCCTGTCGCGTTCGAGCTTTGCGTGCTCGGACATCGGGACCCAGCGCGTGCAACTAAGCGCCGTCGACAAGGCCGGCTTGAGCGCCAGCGCGGAGGCAACAGTCGAGGTGGTGGGCGTCATGCCGCAGCCGCAAGCGACAGCGGACGCCGCCGCGATCACGCTGGGTTATGGGCCGCAGAGCGTGGTCCTGCGTGCGAGCGACAAGGCGGGCGCCGGCGCGACGTATGCCTGGAGCCCGGCGGAGGGGCTGTCGACCGCCAGCGGCGCGGTGACCACGTTCACGCCGACGGCGGCGGGCAGCTTCAGCTTCGTGGTGCAGGCGGCCAGCCCGCAGGGCTGTTATGCGCAGGCCGGTGTGACGGTGGCCGTGATCGACGCGCGTTGCGGGGACGGGAAGGTGGCGGTGTGCCACAAGACGGGGAGCAGCACGAATCCGTCGAGCCAGGTCTGCATCGCGCCGAATGCGGTGGAGGCGCATCTGAAGAAGGGGGCGAGCTTGGGGGCGTGTACGCAGTAGTGGCTGCGGTGCGAACTTGGGTTCCCGCCTTCGCGGGAAAGACGTGCTACTGAACGTAGTCGTTAGCCGCTGAGCCGTCATCCCCGCGAAGGCGGGGACCCAAGTTTGCGTGAACAGCTACACAGCTCCCGTCAGCCCGTATTCCGCAACCCCGCCGCCACCCCATTGATCGACAAATGAATCCCGCGATTCACCCGCGGGTCCACATTGTCCGCCAGCGCGCGCCGGCGATGAATCAGCTCCACCTGCAAGTGATTCAGCGGATCGAGATAGGCGAAGCGGTTCTGGATCGAGCGCGCCAGCAGCGGATTGCCGGCCAGGCGTTCGCCGGTGCCGGTGATCGCTTCCAGGCAACGCAGGGTTTCGCCATGCTCCGCCGCGATGCGCTTGAAGATGCGCTCGCGCAGCGACACGTCGGCCACCAGTTCGGCATAGCGCGAAGCGATCGCCAGGTCGGTCTTGGCCAGCACCATGTCCATGTTCGACAGCAGCGTGGCGAAGAAGGGCCAGTCGTGGAACATGGCGCGCAACTGCTCCAGCTTGTTCTCGCGCTCGCCTTCGGCCAGCCAGCCGCTCACGGCCGAGCCGAAACCGTACCAGCCCGGCAGCAGCAGGCGGCACTGGCCCCACGAGAAGCCCCAGGGGATCGCGCGCAGGTCTTCGATGCGGCGGGTCGACTTGCGCGAGGCCGGGCGCGAACCGAGGTTCAGTTCCGCAATCTCGGCGATCGGGGTGGCCGAGAAGAAGTAGTCGGTAAAGCCCGGGGTCTCGTAGACCAGGTTGCGGTAGGCCTTGTAGGCGCGCTCGGACAGTTCCGCCATCACGCCTTCGAAGCGCGCCAGGCGTTCGGCCCCCGCGCCATTGCTGGCGTGCGGGCTCAGGCTCGCTTCCAGGGTCGCCGCGACCAGCAGCTCCAGGTTGCGGCGGCCGATCTCGGCGTTCGAGAACTTGGAGGCGATGATCTCGCCCTGTTCGGTCAGGCGGATCTGGCCGTTGACGGTGCCCGGCGGCTGGGCGCGGATCGCGTCGTAGCTCGGGCCGCCGCCGCGGCCGACGGTGCCGCCACGGCCGTGGAACAGGCGCAGCTTGACGTTCTGGGCTTCGAAGACCTCGACCAGTTTCAGTTCGGCCTGGTAGAGTTCCCAGTTCGAGGTCAGGAAGCCGCCGTCCTTGTTCGAGTCCGAATAGCCCAGCATGACTTCCTGCAGGCGGCCCTGCTTTTCGATGACGCTGGCCACCAGCGGCAGCGCCATCCATTCCGACATGATGCCGGCGGCGCGCTGCAGGTCGGGGATGGTCTCGAACAGCGGGATCACCATCACCTCACTTGTTCCACTTGAGGCGCCGGCGGACACGCGCATCAAGCCGGTTTCCTTCTGCAGCAGCAGCACTTCCAGCAGGTCCGAGACGGTCTCGGTGTGCGAGATGATGTAGTTGCGGATCGCGCGGCTGCCGTAGCGCACGCGGATCTCGCGCGCGGTGCGCAGGATCGCCAGTTCGCCATTGGTTTCGTCGCTGTAGGTCTCGTAGGGCGTGTACAGCAGGCGCGGCTGGGCCAGCTCCGTCTGCAGCAGCGCGACCTTCTGTTCCTCGCCCAGCGCGGCGTAGTCCTTCTCCACGCCGGCGCGCGCGAACAGCTCGGCCAGGACGCGCTCGTGCACGTCCGAGCTCTGGCGCATGTCGAGCGAGGCCAGGTGGAAGCCGAAGATGCGCGCGGCGCGCTTCAGGCCGGCCAGGCGCGGCTCGATCAGCACCGCGCCGTGGTTGGCGCGCAGCGAATCGGCCAGCACTTCCAGGTCGGCGGCGAACAGCTCGGGGTCGAGGTAGGGCGCGGCGTGGCCGACTTCCTTGCGCAGGATGTGGCCCAGGCCCAGCTCGCGCGCGGTGGCGGCCAGGCGCGCATAGATGCCGATCAGGGCGCGGCGGTAGGGTTCGTCGCTGCGGTGGGGCGAATTGTCGGGCGAGGCGTCGGCCAGGGACGCCAATGCCGGCGACACGTCCACCAGCAGGGTCGAGGCGGACAGCTCGGCGCCCAGCGCGTGCACTTCGTCGAGGTAGAAGTCGAGGATGGTGGTCGACTGGCGCGTCAGCGCATGGCGCATGGTGTCGGCGTTGACGTTCGGGTTGCCGTCGCGGTCGCCGCCGATCCAGCTGCCCATCTGCAGGTAGGTGGCGTTGTGCAGGCCGGCGCTGTCGTTCCCATAGTGCGTAGCGATCTCGCAGGCGATGTCCTCGACCAGGGCCGGCACTTCGCGGAGAAAAGTAATGCGGTAGTAGGACAGCGCATTGTCGATCTCGTCGGCCACCGTCAGCTTGGAGTAGCGCAGCATGCGGGTCTGCCACAGGGTCGCGATTTTCGCGTGCAGCAGCTGGGTATTGCGCTGGCGCTCCTTGGGCGTGAGCGGCAGGTCGCGCTCGGCCAGCAGGCGCGCGATGTCGTGCTCGGCGTCCAGGATGCTCTTGCGCTGCACCTCGGTCGGGTGGGCGGTCAGCACCGGCGAAATCAGGGCTTCCTTGAAGAATCCTTCGACGGTGTCCTGGCTCACGCCGGCGTCCACCAGCTTGCCCAGCGCATAGCCGACGCTGCCGGCCTGCGGGCCGGAGCCGTGCAGCAGGTGGGCGCGGCGGCGGCGGTTGTGGTGCTGGTCCTCGGCGATGTTGGCCAGGTGCGAGAAATACGAGAAGGCGCGCACCACCGAGTTGGTCTGGTCGCGGGTCAGCTTGTGCAGCAGGGCGGTCAGTTCCTCGCCCGCCTTCGGATCGGCGTCGCGGCGGAAACGCACCGCGGTCTGGCGGATGGTTTCGACGATTTCGAACACCGCGTCGCCTTCCTGGTCGCGCAGCACGTCGCCCAGGATGCGGCCGAGCAGGCGAATGTCTTCTTTCAGTGGCGCATCCTTGTCCGCGCCGGAGGGAGTGTCATGTGCAGCTAGGTTGTCCATATCGACCACAAGTTAATAGATTGTGCGATGGCGTTTTGGCCATGGTCTGCAAGAGGGCCCATGATAAAATTTGTGATCTTATGCAAGAGCCGGTTACTGGCATCGTCCGGATGGGGCTCAACGACAGTGAAAGAATCCGAGTTGAAAGCTAATGAATCGGCGCAGCAGGCGCCCGCGAACGCAGCACCCGGCAAGCTTATTATCGCATCCCGCGAAAGCCGCCTTGCCATGTGGCAGGCGGAGCACGTACGCGCCCGACTCGCTGCATTATATCCGCACTGCAGCGTCGAAATTCTGGGAATGACAACACGGGGCGACCAGATCCTCGACCGCAGCCTGTCCAAGGTGGGCGGCAAGGGCCTGTTCGTCAAGGAACTCGAGGTGGCGATGGCCGAGGGCCGCGCCGACCTGGCCGTGCACTCGCTCAAGGACGTGCCGATGGAGTTGCCGGAAGGCTTCGAGCTGGCCGCCGTGCTGGAGCGCGAGGACCCGCGCGACGCCTTCGTCTCGAACGACTACGCCAGCCTGGACGCCTTGCCGGCCGGCGCCGTGGTCGGCACCAGCAGCCTGCGCCGCCAGGCCCTGATCGCGGCGCGCTACCCGCAGCTGGTCATCCAGCCGCTGCGCGGCAACCTCGACACCCGCCTGGGCAAGCTCGACCGTGGCGACTACGCGGCCATCATCCTGGCCGCGGCCGGCCTCAAGCGCCTGGGCCTGCCAGAGCGTATCCGCGCACTGCTGGAGCCCGAATACAGCCTGCCGGCAGCCGGGCAGGGCGCGATGGCGATCGAAGTCCTGAGCGGCCCGCGCAGCGACGGCATCGACCTGCGCGCCGTGCTGGCGCCGCTCAACCACGAGGAAACCGCCCAGGCCGTGATGGCCGAGCGCAAGGTGTCGCGGATCTTCGGTGGCAGCTGCCAGATTCCGCTGGCGGCCTTCGCCCAGGTGGAGGGCGGCCAGATGCGCCTGCGCGCCATGGTGGCCACGCCGGACGGCAAGCGCGTCGCCAGCGGCGAAGTGAAGGGCGCCGCCGCCCAGCCGGAACTGCTGGGCGAGCAGGTATCGGCACTGCTGGCCGGGCGGGACGCGCATGCGATCCTCGAGGCTTGCAAGCTGGACGCCAACCCGGACGCCAGCCCGGATGCCTGATCCGGTCGTCATCACCCGGCCGCGCGCCCAGGCCGAACCGCTGGCCGAGGCCGTGGCGGCACTGGGCCGCACGCCGGTCGTGCTGCCGCTGCTGGAGATCGGCCCGGCCGGCGATCCGCAGCAGCTGCGCGCCGTGCTGGCCGGGCTGGCGGACTTTGCGCTGGTGGCCTTCGTGTCGCCGAACGCGGTCGATGCGGCCTTCGACCACATCCCCGCCTGGCCGGCCGGGGTGCCGCTGGCCGTGGTGGGCGAGGGCAGCCGGCTGGCGCTGGCGCGCCACGGCGTGACCGGCACGACCGCGAGAATCCATTGTCCTGCCGAGCAGGATCCCAGCGATTCCGAGCATTTGCTGAAGGTGCTCGACCTGGCTGCCCTGGCCGGACGGCGGGTGCTGATCGTGCGCGGCGACAGCGGCCGCGAGCTGCTGGCCGACGAATTGCGCGCCGCCGGCGTACTGGTGGAAACGGTGGCCGCCTACCGGCGCAGTGTCCCGTCCTTGACGCCCGCACTGGCCGCCCGCCTGGATGCCTTGCTGGCGCGGCCGAACGACTGGATAATCACGAGTTCCGAAGCCCTGCGCGGGCTGGCGGGACTGGTGGAGCAGCTCGACCCAGCCTTTGGCCCCGGCCGCCTGCGGGGCCAGCACCTGATCGTGCCGCATGCGCGCATCGCCGAGACGGCGCGCGCGCTGGGCTTTGACCGCATCACGCTTACCGGTTCCGGCGACGCTCGCCTACTTGCCGCGTTACAATCACAAGAATGAACGAATTGCCCAATAACCCAGAACAAGCCCAGCCGCCAGGGGCGCCGTCGACCAGTCTCCAGAAGGCCGAGCCCCTGGCCGCGCCGCCGCGCGCCCCCGGGCGCAGCCTGTTCGAGACCTTGCAGCAGCCGCTGCCGCTGGCCGTGACGGTGCTGGCGGTGCTGCTGGCCGTGCAGACCATCTCCTCGCACAGCCGCATCAACTCGCTGCGCAAGGACATGGCGCTCAGCCTGCAGAAGGGCAATGCCGTGAACGCCGAAACCGCCGCGCTGGCGCGCGAGGTGTCGGACCAGTCGAAGGAACTGCAGATCAAGGTCGGCGTGCTGGAAAGCCGCCAGAGCGAGGCCCAGAGCCAGCAACTGGCCCTGGAACAGCTGTACCAGGACCTGTCGAAGAACCGCGACGAATGGGCGCTGTCGGAGATCGAGCAGGTGCTCTCGACCGCCAGCCAGCAGCTGCAACTGGCCGGCAACGTGCAGGGCGCCCTGATCGCGCTGCAAAACGCCGACCGCTCGCTGTCGCGTTCGGACAAGCCGCAATTCCTCACCATCCGCCGCGCCATCGCCTCGGACATCGAAAAACTGAAAGCCACGCCGGCGGTGGACATGGCCGGCGTCGCGCTGCGCCTGGACAACGTGATCGCCCAGGTCGACTACCTGCCGATCCTGTCCGACGAAAAGCCGCTGCTGCCGGCCGCGCCCGCGCGCAGCGTGCGCAAGCAGGAGAAGAAAGCCAAGGAAAAAGAGGCGCCGCCCGCGGCGCTGACCCTGGCCGAGCGGGTCGGCCAGACCTGGAGCAACTGGAGCCAGGAGATGTGGGACGATGTGCGCCAGCTGATCCGCGTGCGCAGCGTCGAGAAGCCGGAAGCGCTGATGCTCTCGCCCGGCGAATCCTATTTCGTGCGCGAGAACCTCAAGCTGCGCCTGCTGAATGCGCGCCTGGCCCTGCTGTCGCGTAACGAGGCGACCTTCCGCGACGACCTCGTGACGGCCCAGGAAACCCTGCTGACGTATTTCGACACGCGCGCCCGCGCCACCCAGTCGGTGCAGGCGGCGCTGCGCCAGGTGCAGGCCAACAACCTGCAGATCGAGATGCCGACCCTGGCGGACAGCCTGAACGCCGTGCGCAACTACAAAGCGAAGCAATAAGCCATGCGTTTACTCCTCTGGTTAGTCGCGCTGATGGCCGCCGCCATCGGCATTGCCGTGACCGCGCGCTTCAATCCGGGCAATGTGGTGCTGTTCTATCCGCCGCACCGGATCGACATGTCCCTGAACCTGTTCGTGGTGCTGCTGGTCGTCCTGTTCCTGATGCTGTACGGCCTGGTGCGCGCACTGAACGCCACCCTCAGGATGCCGGAGCGGGTGGCCGCCTATCGCCAGCGCAAGCGCGAGCGTGAAGGCAACAAGGGCTTGCGCGACGCGCTCAAGGCCTTGTTCGAAGGCCGCTTCGGCCACGCCGAGAAGGCCGCCATGCGCGCCGCCGAGCTGCCCGAGAACGCCGGCCTGGCGGGCCTGATCGGCGCCCGCGCCGCGCACCGCATGCGCGAGCCCGTGCGCCGCGACGCCTGGCTGGCCGGCATCGCGCACGATGGCGCGCTCAAGACCGCGCGCCTGATGACGATCACCGAACTGCTGGTCGACGACCACCAGCCGGAAGCGGCGCTGGAAGCCGTGGCCGAACTGAACGCCAGCGGCCAGCGCCACATCCACGCGCTGCAGTGGGCAATGAAGGCCAACCAGCAGGCGCGCAACTGGCCCGAGGTACTGCGCCTGGTGCGCATCCTGGACAAGCGCAAGGCCCTGCACCCGGCGCTCTCGACCCGCCTGCGCGAGCTGGCCTACGACGCGCTGCTGGGCGAGCCGGGGCACGACGCCGAATCGATCCGCCGCGTGTGGTCGACGGTACCGGCGGTGGACCGCACCGTGCCGTATATCGCGGCGCGCGCGGCGACCGCCTTCAATGCGCGCGGCCTGCACGACGAGGCGCGCGCCATCGCCGAGGACGCGCTCAAGGCCAACTGGGACGAACGCGTGGTGCGCGCCTACCGAGAAGCCGCCGGCCCGGCCGGTTCGCCTTCGCTGCTGGCCCAGATCGAGAGCTGCGAAGGCTGGCTCAAGCATCGGCCGCTTGACGCCGAGCTGGCGCTGACCCTGGGCTCGCTGTGCCTGAAGCAGAAACTGTGGGGCAAGGCCCAGCGCCACCTGGAGCAGGCCCTGTCCGACGCCACCGAGGCGCCGATGGTGCGCGAGGCGCACCTGAAGCTGGCGCAGATGCACGAGGCGCTGGGGCAGGAGCAGGAAGCGGCGAATCATTACCGGCAGTGTGCGCTGGCGAGTATTTTGTAAGTGGCGCGGCTGTCAATGACGCGGCCCGAGGGCCGCGTTCGTCGTTCGTCGGGTTGGCGGCTTCGCCGCCGACGCGTTCGCTGGAACGTGGCATCCCGCTCATCGCTGATTCATGCGTCGGTTGAATGCGCCGGTTGAACGCGTCGGCGGGCGACCCGCCGACCCTACGTCGCCCCGCACCTTTGCCTCCGTTGCACCGCACAAGCCATACCCGTTTCGTTATAATGGCGGACCATTATTAATTCTTCAGCAACCAAGGACGATTCCATGAGCTTGAACAATGTTCCAGCCGGCAAAGATGTGCCGAACGACTTCAACGTCATCATCGAGATCCCGATGAATGCCGACCCGGTCAAGTACGAGGTCGACAAGGACAGCGGCGCGATCTTCGTCGACCGCTTCATGGGTACCGCGATGCACTACCCGTGCAACTACGGCTATGTGCCGCAGACCATCGCCGACGACGGCGACCCGTGCGACGTGCTGGTCATTACCCCGTTCCCGCTGCCGCCGGGCGTGGTGGTGCGCTGCCGCGCGCTGGGCGTGCTGAAGATGACCGATGACGGCGGCGGCGATGCCAAGGTGATCGCGGTGCCGGTCGAGAAGGTCCTGCCGATGTACAAGAAAATCCAGTCGCTGGACGACCTGGAAGAACTGCGCCTGAAGCAGATCCAGCACTTCTTCGAGCACTACAAGGACCTGGAGCCGGGCAAGTGGGTCAAGATCGAAGGCTGGGCCGATGCGGAAGCCGCGAAGGCCGAGATCACCAACGGCGTCGCTGCGTTCAAGCAGAAGAGCCAGGCGTAATACCGCTGCGGCGGTACAAAGGCCGGCGCCCTTCGGGGCGGCCGGCTTTTTTCATTTGTAGGGTTGGCGGCTAAAGCCGCCGACCCTGCGCCTCACCATCCGATATCGCGCAGGAGCGGATAGCTGCGGCGGCCGTCGGCCCCCAGCACCATCTTCGGCTGGAACGGCGCCAGTCTCGGGGCCGGCGCGGCGCGCTGCAGGGCTTGCAGCTCGGCGGCGGTGGGCGGACGCATCTGTCCCGTCTGGGGATCGCGCACCACGATCATGCCTTCCTGGCCGGCGGCCTGGTGCTCGGCTTGAGGGGCGGCCCATGCCGCCGCGCAGCAGGCGGCAAGGGGAAGGAGGAAAAGCAGTCGGCTGGGTCGCATGGCGGGTCTCCTGTTCACGTGCGGGGCATTTCACTCAAAAATGCATGCTTACCGGACCGGGCGGCGCCGGCCGAAGGCGAGCAGGCCGGCTCCGCCCGCGATCAAGAGCCAGCTGGCCGGTTCCGGGATGGCGGTGACCACGCTGACCGTGTCCAGTCCGACGTAGTCGAGGTCGGCGGCGTCGCCCCGGTAGCGGAAAGCGAATCTCCCTGGTCCTTCGACCCTGAGACCGCGGTTCCATTGCTGCCATTGCGCCGGAAAACCATCGCCCCCGATGGTGGCGAGCAGGGTGTCGAAGGCCTCCGGGCCGGTTCCGCTGCCGGCGGCGAAGCGCACTTCGATCCGGTCGTCGAAGCCGGGCGTGCCGGCGCGCTTGGTAAAGAAGGACAGGCGGGTCCAGCCGCTCAGGTTCAGGAGCGGCGAGACGAGCCAGTTGTCGACCAGGCCGACGCCGTTGGCGGCGCCGAGGAAATTGGCGGCCGCATAGGCATCGTCCGCGCCCGATTCGACAGTAAACACGCCGGGATTACCCTGGAACCAGCCGGCGCCGGGCGGCATGCTGTGGTTCACCAGCCTCCAGTCGCTCAGGGCGGTAAGATTGTCGAAGCCTTCGCTCAGCACCTGGATCGGGGCGGCGTGGCTGGCATGGGGAAGGCAGGCCGCCATGGCGAGGGCGGCTGCCGTGAAGTGGAAGGACAGTCGGTTCATGGAGTGTGTGTGTGCAGGGCCAGTAGGATGGTGGACCGCTCGCGCTGGCTGACGACGAGGCCATTGTTGTCTCGATGGTATGATCAAAAAGACAACTGATATTGATGTGTATATAAGCAGATAAAGCGTGTGCGCAAAGCAGTAGGGTCGGCGGCTGTACCGCCGACGCGTTCACGCGGCCCATGCCGGCATGCATGTGCCAACGATCCCCGCGTCGGCGCCGAAGCCGCCGACCCTACGCAAAAAAAAACGCCTCCCGAGGGAGGCGTGATAAGGACAGAAGAAGCGAAGATCTAGCGCCGTTTCGCCAGCCAGCTGCGCATCCGCAGCTTGCCCACGATCCCGATCGGAAAGAAGTAGATCGACAGGATGAACAGCACGCCCAGCCACAGCATCCAGCGGTCCGGGTGCAGGGCCGCGGCCAGCACCGGTACGCCTTCCAGGGCCGACGTGCCGCTCGCCATCAGATTCTTCAGGTAGTTCTGGGCGAGGATGAACAATGTGGCGCCCACCACCGCGCCGTACATGGTGCCCATGCCGCCGATCACGACGATCAGCAGGATGTCGGTCATCACCTCGAAGCCCAGCGAATTCTTCGGCCCCACGTAACGCACCCACAGCGCCATCAGCGCGCCGGCCAGCACCGCCACCAGCGCGGCGAAGCAGTTGGCCCAGATGCGGTAGACCATGGTGCGGTAGCCCAGCGCCTCGGCGCGGAACTCGTTCTCGCGCACCGCCTGCAACACCCGGCCGAAGGGCGAGTTCACCAGGCGCAGCAGGAACAGGAAGAGCAGCAGGCAGCCGAAGAACACCAGGTAGTAAGTGAGCAGCTTGCCGTCGATCGAGCGCCCGAAGACTTCGTTCTCCATCAGCTGGAAGCCGGGGGAGAGCACTTCCGGCACGCTGAAGGTCAGGCCGTCCTCGCCGCCCGTGAACTCCGACAGCTGCGAGGCCAGCACCGCGAACGACGATGCGACGGCCAGGGTGATCATGGCGTAGAAGATGGCGCGCACGCGCAGGGCGAACAGGCCGACGACCAGGGCCAGGGCGAGCGCCAGCAGCACGGCCAGGGCCAGGCCGCCGAGGGCCGCGCCCCAGGTGGGCTCGTCGACGCGCGACAAGGCGATGCCGATGCCATAGGCGCCGATCCCGTAGAACATGGTGTGGGCGAAGGATACGATGCCGGTATAGCCGAGCAGCAGGTCGTAGGAGGCCACCAGCACGATATAGACGCAGATGGTGGCGGCCGTGTTGAGCAGGACTGCGCCCGTGGTCAGGAAGGGCGCGAGCGCCAGTCCCAGGAAAATCAGGAGCAGGATGGCGGACAGGGCGCGACTGCGCGGCTTGTCGCCGGATAGAAGCTGGTGCAGCATGGTCAACCCCGCATTTTCGAATAGAGGCCCGCCGGGCGCCACAGCAGGATGGCGATCATCAGGATGATGTTCGACACCAGCGCGACCTTCGGGGCCAGGAAGCTGGCGTAGTTCGCCACCAGGGCCATGAGCAGGGCGCCGATGAAGCAGCCGCCCACCGAGCCCAGGCCGCCGATGATGATGACGATGAAGATCAGGACCATCAGCTCGCCGCCCATCGCGGCCACCAGGGTTTCCTTGTACAGGCCCCACAGCACGCCGCCCAGGCCGGCCAGCGCAGAACCGGCCGCGAACACGGCCACGAACAGGCGGCCGATGCGGTAGCCCAGGGCTTCGACCATTTCGCCGTTCTCCACGCCGGCCCGGATCAGGAGGCCGAGCTTGGTGCGGTTCAAGGTCAGGAACATGGCCACGAACACCACCAGGCCCACCACCACCGCCACCAGGCGGTATTTCTCGATGGCGGCGTCGCCCATCAGGATGGCGCCGCGCAGGGCGGTCGGCAGCGGCAGGGCGATGGTTTCGGCGCCCCAGATCACGTGGATCAGCTGCTCGGCGACGATCATGCCGCCCATGGTGATTAAGATCTGCTTCAGGTGCTGGCCGTAGACCGGCTTGATGATGATGCGCTCGAAGGCCCAGCCCAGCAGGGCGGTGGCGATCATGGCGACCGTGACGGCGAGCAGCAGCACGCCGAGGTTGACCAGCAGCGAATCCATCTCGAGCCAGCCGCGCATCGGCAGCAGCACCAGGGTGGCGGTGAAGGCGCCCACCGAGACGAAGGCGCCGTGGCCGAAGTTCAGGACGCTCATCAGGCCGAAGACCAGGGTCAGGCCGCTGGCCATGATGAAGTACATCATGCCCATCGCCAGCCCGGCGACGGTGAGGGTGACCCAGGTGGGGAAGCTGCCGACCAGGGGCAGCATGGCCAGCATCAGCAGCGGCACCAGCAGCAAGGGCGCGATGTCGAGCTTGGCCGCGGGCAGCGCGGCGTCCGCATTGGCAAGGGGAAGGGTGGCGCTCATGGTCTTTCCTATTGGTGGGAGTCGAGCGAGAGCCCGAGCAGGCGCTGCTGGAGCAGCTCGTCGCCGGCCAGGTCGGCCATCGCGCCGGCATGCACCACGCGGCCGTCGTCCATCACGCCGACCGTGTCGCCAAGCGTGCGCACGAAGTTGAAGTTCTGCTCGACCAGCAGGATGGTGGTGTCGGTCTCCTTCAGCTCGCGGAAGGCCGCCATCAGGCTCTGGACGATGGCCGGGGCCAGGCCCTTGGTCGGTTCGTCGACCAGCAGCAGCTTGCGCGGTTCGACGATGGCGCGGGCGATGGCGACCATCTGCTTCTGGCCGCCCGAGAGGTTCCCCGCCGGGTAGTTCCAGAATTTCTTCAGGGCCGGGAAGAAGCCGCAGATCCAGTCGACCCGCCCCTGGTCGAGCGGGCCGCCGCGCGCGGCCAGGTAGAGGTTCTCGCGCACCGTCAGGTCGGAGAACACGGCCATGCTTTCCGGGACATAGGCGATGCCGGCGCGCGCGATGTCGGGCGTGGCCATCTTCGTGATGTCCTGGCCGTCGAAGCGGATGCTGCCGCTGCTGGCCTTCCACAGGCCCATGATGGTGCGCAGGGTGGTGGTCTTGCCGGCGCCGTTGCGTCCCAGCAGGATGGACAGGCCGCCGCGCGGCACCACCAGGTCCACGCCCTGCAGGATGTGGTACTGGCCGATGTGGGTATGCACCCCGGACAGGGTGAGCAGCGCTTCGCCCGCGGATGCCGGTTTAAGCATGTTGGGATTCGGGTGTTCCAAGATAGGCTTCCTGTACGATCTTCGATTGCATGACGTCAAGCGGCTTGCCGTCGGCGACCAGGGTGCCGTTGACCAGCACGACGATGCGGTCGGCCAGCTGCCGCACGACGTCCATCTTGTGCTCGACCAGCAGCACGGTCTTGTTACCTTCGTCCTTTACCTGCTGGATCAGATCGAGCACCACCGGCACCTCGTCCACGCTCATGCCGGCGGTGGGTTCGTCGAACATCATGATCTCGGGTTCCAGCGCCAGCAGGATCGCGACTTCCAGCTTGCGCTGGTCGCCATGCGACAGAGCGCCCACGGGCATGTCGCGCCGGCCGATCAGGGACACGCGCTCCAGGTAATGCTCGGCGCGCGCGATCAGCTCCTTGTGGCTGGACCAGATCGAGAAGAAGTTCAGGCCCATGCCGGCCCGGCTCTGCACCGCCAGGCGCACGTTCTCGATCACCGTCAGGTTCGGAAACAGGTTGGTGAGCTGGAAGGCGCGGCCGATGCCCATACGGGTGCGGTGCGCCGGCCCCAGGCGGGTGACGTCCCTGCCCTTGACCGTGACCTTGCCAGAGCTGGCGGGCAGCTGGCCCGACACCAGGTTGAAGTAGGTGGTCTTGCCGGCCCCATTGGGGCCGACGATCACGGTCAGGGTGCCGGGGTAGAAGTCGGCCGTCACCGCGTTCACCGCGACGTGACCGCCGAAGCGGATGCTCAGGTCGCGGGTCGAGAGGGAGGCCTGGGCGGCGGAAGAAGTCATGTCAGCGCTTGTTCCGGACCGGCAGCGGCATCTCGGACGCAGGGATCTCGCGCACCAGTTCCAGCAGGTCCCATTCGCTCTTCTGGTCCTTCTTGATGCGGAAGTGGTACATCGGCTGGATGGCCTGGTGGTCTTCCTTGCGGAAGCTCATGGTGCCCTTCGGCGTCTCGAAGCTCATGCCCTCCATGGCGGCCGCCATCTGGTCGCCGTTGCCGCTCGGGACCTTGGACAGGGCCGCGACCACCGCGCTGGCCGCCGCCATGCCGCCGGCGGTGAACATGTCGGGCGGGGCCTTGAAGCGCCTGGTGTGTTCAAGCACCAGCCAGTCGTTCATCTTGTTCTTGGGGAAGCCGTGGTAGTAGTAGATCGTGCCTTCGGTGCCGGCGTAGCTCTTCCAGGTCTTCATCACCGGCAGGATGTTGCCGCCCGGGGCCAGGGAGATGCCGTAGCGCTGCGGCTGCATGTCGGCGATCTTGTTCATCGGGTTGGGACCGGCCCAGACGATGCCCAGCACGCGCGGCTGCGGCTTGTCCTTGAGCGCGTCGAACAGGCGCTGGGTCGAGGCGGTGAAGTCGGTGGTGGTCATCGGCGCGTATTCCTCGTGCACCACCTTGGCTTTGCTGCCGGTGGCGGCGAGGGCTTCCTTGCCGGCCTTGATGGCGTCGCGCCCGAAGGCGTAGTCCTGGGCCAGGAAGCCGATGCTGCCCTGCTTCAGGGTCGAGGCGGCGGCCAGCGCATCCTGCATCGAGTTGCGCGCGGTGCGGAAGATGTATTTATTCCACTTGTCGCCGGTGATGGCGTCGGCCACGGCCGGCTCCACGATCAGCACCTTGCGGTATTCCTTCGCCACCGGGAGCATCGCCAGCGCCGAACCCGAGGAGGTGGTGCCGACCGCGATGTCGACCTTGTCGTCGCCGTAGGCCTCGGCCAGCAGGGTGCGGCCCAGGTCGGGCTTGCTCTGGTCGTCCTTGACGATCACCTTGATCTTGCGGCCGTTGATTTCCATCTTGCCGCCCGTGAGGTACTCCAGGCCCATCATGAAGCCGGTCTCGGTCTCCTTGGCATAGGCTTCCAGCGCACCGGTCTTGCCGGCGATGAGGGCGACCTTCAGGTCCTTGCCCTGGGCCAGCACGCTGGGTGCGGCGCCCGCGGCGCAGGCGGCCAGGACGGCGAGGGCGAGGGGTTTGATCAGGTGGTTCATGTTGTCTCCTTGTTCTGTCTCAGGGCACCGTGGCCAGGAAGGCGCGGATGGCGTCCAGCGCCTCTGGCTCGGTCAGCATCGGCGCGTGGCCGACATTCGGTACTTCCACATACTGCAGTTCCGGTGCGGCCTTGCGCATCCAGGCCGCCTGTTCGGGTTCGACCAGGTCGGACAGCGCGCCGCGCACCAGCAGGGTGGGGCGGCGCCGCGCCAGCCGGCGGAAGGCCATGCGCGCAGCCAGCGAGGTCGGGGGGAGTTTACCCGTTTGCAGGGCGTGCGCGATGTTCGGATCATAGCGCGGGCTCAACAAGCCGTCATCGCGCTGTTCGAAGGCGCGTCGCGCCCACTTGTCCCATTCGTCCTCGCTGTTGGCGGGGAAGGCGCACAGGTTGATGTCGCGTACGTGGCCCGCGGCTTCGCCCCACGAGGCCACCGCGCCGGACTTGCCGGCATAGCCGGCGATACGGTCCAGGCCGCGCGCCGACATCACCGGGCCGATGTCGTTGATGACGGCGGCCGCGATCAGGTCGAGGCGGCGCGCGGCCAGGGTCATCGTGATCAGGCCGCCCATCGAGGTGCCGATGAAGACGGCGCGCGCGATGCCCAGGTCGTTCATCAGCTTGATGACGTCGCCGGCATACACCATGGGCGAGTAGTTGGCCGGGTTCGGATCGCGCGCCGAGTGGCCGCGGCCGCGCACGTCGACCGCGATCACGCGCCGGCCCTGGGCCGCGATCAGGGGAGCCAGCTCGTCGAAGTCGGACGAGTTGCGGGTCAGGCCGTGGATGCAGATGACCGGCAGCCTGGCCGGTCCCGGCGCGGCGCCGGCGCTCGCCGTGGCCGGATAATCGCGCGCGTACAGCGCCAGCCCGTCGCCGCTGGTGTAGCTGATTGGAGTGAAGGTGGACACGCTGGCTTATCCTGTTGGTTCGATCTTTGAAATGAGTGCACTCGCAAGTCACCCTGGATAGTTGGCGTGTGAACGTCATCCCGGCGCAGGCCGGGATCCAAGTTTTCCATGCGCCGTCGAAACGCTGAACTTGGGCCCCGGCCTTCGCCGGGGCGACGTGCTGATGCCAACGCAGGGAGCGACTGGAAGGCCGCGCTGCCTTAGAAACGGTACTCGACGGTCGCCGAGACGGTGCGCGGGTTGCCGTAGAAGGCCGTCAGCGTGCCTTCGTTGCCCAGGGTCGGGAACAGGTAGCCGGCGGTCTTGTAGCGGGTGTCGCCCAGGTTCTTGCCGTGCAGGCCCGCGCGGATCTTGCCGTCGGTACGGGTCCAGACGATGCTCGCGTCCCAGATGCGGTAGGAGTCCTGGTCCAGCAGCGAACGGGTCTCGAACTGCGCGGTGGCGCCCTTGTACGACCAGCTGCCGATCAGCGAGAGCTTGCCGTCGCGACCCATGACCGGCATCGCGATGTCGTAGTTGGCGCGCAGGTTGGCCGAGTTCTTCGGCGTGTTCTGGAAGGTGCGCTGGCCCGCCACGTTGACGCCGGCCACGATGTAGTCCTTGTACTCGGCGTCGATGTAGCTGTACATGCCGGCGATCATGAAGTCGCGGGTCAGGTTGGCGATCGCTTCCAGCTCCACGCCCTTGATCTTGGCCTTGCCGGCATTGGTGGTCACGCCGGCGAAGCTGTCGTCGCGGCCGTCGCCGTTGGTGTCGATCGCCACCGAACCCGGGATCTGCACGTCCTGGTAGTCGCTGTAGAACACGGCGGCGTTGGTGGTGATGCGGCCGCCGTTGAAGGCCGACTTCAGGCCCAGTTCATAGGTCTCGATGGTTTCCGGCGCATAGCCGGCGCGCGCGGTGGAGAGCGGGATGCGGGTGCCGACCACGTTCAGGCGCGGGTCGAAGCCGCCGCCCTTGAAGCCTTCCGAGTACGAGGCGTAGACATTGTGGTCCTGGTTCATCTTCCAGTTCAGGGCCACGCGCGGGGTGAACTTCTTGTCCTCGCGCTCGAGCACGCCGCCCCGCAGGTCGGTGTCGGTGCGGAACAGGACCGCGCCCGTATTGCCCAGGGCCGGCGTGCCGCCCAGGCCGAAGTAGATCTGGCGCAGGATCTCGGCCTCGCGCTTGTCGACCGTATAGCGCCCGCCCAGCGACAGGCTCAGGGCGTCGGTCAGCTGGTAGCTGCCGTCGGCGTAGACCGCCCAGGCCTTGGTATCGATGTCGCCCATCGTGTAGGTCGAGGTCGCGACCGCGCCGGCCAGGATGGTGTCGAAGTGGTTGAAGGCGTTGGCGTCCATGAAGTAGACGCCGGCCACGCCCTGCAGGCGCTCGCCCGAGTAGGTGAGGTTGAATTCCTGGCTGAACTGCTTGTTCTTGTACAGGGCCGGCACTTCCATGTCGACCACCGGCAGGGCGTCGAAGTCGATCGGCGCGTAGGAGCGGTCCTTGCGCGCGGCGGTGATCGATTTCAGGCTCCAGGCGGGGTTGATGGTGTACTCGACGGTGGCCGAGACGCCGTAGGCCTTGACGTCCTGGTCGTGGCCCAGGGCCTTGGTCAGGTTGCCGCGGGTGTCGAATTCGTTCGACAGGATCGGGGCGCCGCTGGTGCGGCCGACGATCAGGCGGTGGCCGTTCTTCGGATTCGAGTCGTCCTGGGTGATGTCGCCGGCGATGCGGATGAACAGGTCCTGGTTCGGGGTGAACTCGGCCGACAGGCGGGCCGCGGTCACGTCCTTGTCGTAGTTGCCCTTGCCGGTGAACAGGTTGGTGCCGAAGCCGTCGCGCTTGAAGCGGGCGAAGGTGCCGCCGATGCGCGCGCTGTCGGTCAGCGGGGTGCTGGCGGTGACCACGGCTTCCTTCTGGCCGTGGTTGCCGACCGTGCCGCGCAGGCGCACGTCGGTGTTCGGGCCCAGCTTGCGGGTCACGTACTTGACCGCGCCGCCGATCGTGTTGCGGCCGTACAGGGTGCCCTGCGGGCCGCGCAGCACCTCGATGCGCTCGACGTCGTAGATGTCGGCCACGGCCGCCTGCGGGCGCGCCAGGTAGATGTCGTCGACATAGATGCCGACGCCCGACTCGAAGCCGGCCAGCGGGTCGGCCTGGCCGACGCCGCGGATGAAGGCGGTCAGGGTCGAGTTGGTGGCGCGCGAGGCCTTCAGGGTGGTGTTCGGCAGGGCCAGGGCCAGGGCGGTGACGTCCGGCACGGCTTGCTTGGAGAGCTGGTCTGCCGAGAAGGCGGTGACCGAGACCGGCACGTCCTGCAGGGTCTCCTCGCGGCGGCGGGCGGTCACGACCACCTTGGCGGGAGCCGCCTCTTCGGTCGAGGCGGCAGCCGGGACGCCGGCGGCGTCCTGGGCGTGCGCGGCACCGATCGTGCCCCCGGACACGGCGAGCAGGGCGATGGCGGACTGGGTCAGCAGGCTCAGTTTCTTCTTGGTCAGACGCATTCTTGTCTCCTTGTTTTTAGTCGGCATGCGTTCAAGATTTCGCATGGTTCGCAGTGTGCCTCGGTTGAGTTTGGTTGAATAGGCAACAATCGATCACCCCTTTGTGCATTAATGCACAACCCGCTTTGATGCCGTTGTGCACAGATTCACAGCGTCTTGACAGGGAGGATGCGCTAGGTAGCAACTCCTGCAGCCCGCGCACGCGCCGGCGCAAGCTGGATGAGCTAAACGATTGCAGGGGGAATGTGCACTAGTGCACAATATGTCATCTTGATATCGGACAACGACCCATGAATACGCTGCCTGAGTGGACCGACCTGCGTTTCTTCCTGGAGCTGGCGCGGGCCGGCACCTTGTCCGGGGCCTCGCGCCGGCTCGAGGTCGAGCACACCACCGTGGCGCGGCGTATCGACCGGCTCGAGACCCAGCTCGGCGCCACCCTGTTCGACCGCAGCCGCGAAGGCTACGAGCTGACCGAGGTGGGGCTGGCGCTGCTGCCGCACGCCCAGGCGATGGAAGGCGCGGCCCTGGCCGCGGCCGAGCAGATCGGCGGGGCGGAGGTGGCGGCGGCCGGGGTGGTGCGCCTGGGCGTGCCGGAAGTGTTCGGGGTGCGGGTGGTGGCGCCGCTGCTGGCCGGCCTGCTGGAGCAGCATCCCGACCTCTCGATCGACCTGCTGGCGCTGCCGCGCTTCGCCAACCTGGCCAACCGCGAGGCCGACCTCGGCGTCATGCTCGATCCGCCGACCACGGGACGCTACGTGGTCACGCGGCTGGCCTCGTTCCGCTTCTACCTATACGCCGCGCCGGCCTACCTGGCGCGCCATCCGCCCATCCGCCAGCAGTCCGACCTGGCGCGCCACGACTTCGTCGACTACGTCCAGGACCGCCTGGCCAGCCGCGAACTGTCCTACCTGAACGAATTCGGCTTCACGCCGCGCCGGCGCATGTGCTGCTCGGGCATGACGGCCCAGATCGAGGCGGCCTCGCTGGGCATGGGCCTGATGATGGCGCCGCCCTATGCGGTGCCGGACGACGGGCGCCTGGTGCCGGTGCTGCCCGGCTTCTTCGCCGAGCGCTCGTTCTGGCTGGCCGCGCCGACCGACCTGTACCGCCTGCGCCGGGTGAAGGTGGTGTGGGACCTGCTGCGCGAGCTGGCGGATAACAATCCGTCGCTGTGGTGGCATAACGGGGATATCGACAACGTTCCGCAGGCGGTAGCGGACCGGTAGGGTTGGCGGGAAGACCGCCAACCCTACCGGCTTATCATTTTCGAATATTCTTACCTGACCCTACCATGCGCAGCCAGATCAGCGACGAGATCACCTTCCGCAAGCTCGAAATCCTGCTCGCCTACATGGAGGGCGGCAATCTGAACGCGGCCGCGCGCCTGCTCGACATCAGCGCCGTCAGCGTTCACCGCGCCCTGCATTCGCTGGAAGAGAGCATGAGCTGCCAGCTGTTCAGCCTGCAGGGACGCAACCTGATCCCGAACGAGGCCGCCCAGGTGCTGGCCGAGGTGAGCCGCGAGGTGATCAAGCTGATGGCCGACGGCATCGCCGCCACCCGTTCGGCGGCCGGCTACTCGGCCGACCGCCTCAAGCTGGGCTCGCTGTACTCGCTCACCACGGGGACCATCCCCGAAGTGATCATCGGCATCAAGCTGCGTAAGCCCGAGCTGCAGACCGAGCTGGTGCTGGGCTCGAACGCCGACCTGCTGCACAAGCTCAAGCAGAATGCCATCGACGCCGCCCTGATCGCGCTGCCCGAGGCGGACCCGGACGTGGAGTCGATCCCGCTGTTCGAGGACGAGATCTACTTCGCCGCCCCCAGCGGCTCGCCCTACGCCGGCGCCAGGGAGATCGACCTGCGCGACTGCGCGGCCGAGAAATTCGTGGGCCTGAGCGAGGGTTTCATCACCTACCACGGCTTCCAGGAAGCCTTCCGCATCGCCGGCTTCACGCCCACGGTCGTCACCCGCGTCAGCGACATCTTCTCGCTGATGAACCTGGTGGGGGCAGGGATCGGCTACACCCTGCTGCCGGGGCGGGTGCGGCATGTGTTCGGGGATAAGGTCGAGCTGATCCCGCTCAAGCAGGAGTACCTGATGCGCCAGACCATCGGGCTGAGCTTCCTGCGGGTGCGCGAGCGGGATCCGAATCTGCTGGCGCTGGCGGCGGTGTGCCGGATGCTCAAGCATAAGTAGGGTTGGCCGGCTGCGCGCCCCGGCCAACCCTACGGTGAACCAACCATTTCGCTGACAGTAAACATCCCACGCCCCGCGTAATTGATCTCCTCCGGTTTCGCGGCTACCTTATAAAAACCACAAAAAAGAGCATGTCCTCCACCGCGAGAGGCATATATCGGAGACGTTTCACCCCGGCCCGGCCGAGCCCGGCGCCACTTGCGAAGGAGCACCCCCGTGTCCTCTCACATGATTTCCATCTACGTGCTGGCCCTGATGTTCATCGTCGCCACCGTCCTGCCCATCAACATGGGCGTCCTCGCCTTCGTCGGCGCCTTCCTGGTCGGCACCCTGGCCGCCGGCATGACGGCCAAGGGCATCATGGCCGGCTTCCCGGCCGAGCTCTTCCTGACCCTGGTCGGGATCACCTTCCTGTTCGCGCAGGCCCAGAACAACGGCACCATCGACTGGCTGGTGCGCCTCGCGGTACGCGCCGTCGGCGGCAGGATCGCGGCGATTCCCTGGGTGATGTTCGCCATCACGGCGATGCTGACCGCCATGGGTGCGGTCAGCCCGGCGGCGGTGGCCATCATCGCGCCGATCGCCCTCGGCTTCGCCGTCAAGCACAACATCAGCCCGCTGATGATGGGGCTGATGGTGATCCACGGCGCGCAGGGCGGCGGCTTCTCGCCGATCAGCATCTACGGCGGCATCACCAACAAGATCGTCCAGAAGGCCGGCCTGCCGATTTCGGAGATGACGACCGCGCTGGTCAGCCTGGGCTTCAACTTCGGCGTGTGCGTGCTGCTGTTCTGCATGATGGGCGGCCTGCGCCTGATGCGCCAGGGACGCCCGGCCGGCCGCGGCGGCCCCGCGATGCCGGCGATGCCCTTCGGCGCCCAGGTGGCGGTGGCCGCGCAGGGCCCGCAGATCTACGGCGATGCCGAAGGCGAGGCGTCCAGCGAAGACAAGCTGACCCGCCAGCGTTCGGCCGACTCGCTCTCCGCGGTCGGCGCCGCGGGAGGCTCCGGAGCGGCCGCCCTGGCCAAGGCCGAGGACAACGCCGGCCCGACCTTCCAGCAAGTGGCCACCGTAACCGGCCTGCTGGCCCTGGGCGTGCTGACCCTGATGTACAAGCTCGACATCGGCTTCGTCGCCGTCTGCATCGGCCTGGTGCTGTCGCTGATGGCGCCGCAGGTGCAGAAGCGCGCCATCGGCCAGGTATCCTGGCCCGAGATCATGCTGATCGTCGGCGTCAGCACCTATGTCGGCGTGATGCAGAAGATGGGCACCATCGATTTCGTCGGCACCAGCGTGGCCAGCCTGACCTCGCCGCTGGTGGTGGCGCTGCTGCTGCTCTTCGTGGGCGCCATCGTGTCCGCCTTCGCCTCGTCGACCGCCGTGCTGGGCTCCCTGATCCCGTTGGCCGTGCCCTTCCTGCAGAGCGGCACCGGCGTCGATCCGATCGGCTTCATCGCGGCGATGGCGGTGGCTTCCACCATCGTCGACGTCAGTCCCTTCTCCACCAACGGGGCCCTGGTGCTGGCCAGCGCACAGGGCGTCGACCGCGACGTCTTCCTGCGCCAGCTCATGATCTACGGCGGGGCGGTGACGGTGATCGCACCAGTCGTGGTGTGGCTGATGTTCGTCGTGCTGTAATGATGCAGGCCTAATTTTCGGGAAACGCCATGGATGACGCACAACGCCGCTGGGATACGCAGCAAACCAACCGCAACGCCCGCATCCAGCGGGCCAGGACGGCGCTGGGGACTGACCTGCAGGGCAAGATCGTGGGAGCGAAGCGCATTGTCGACCTGCTGCACGCCGTGCTCGAATGCGGCGACCGGGTCTGCCTGGAAGGGAACAACCAGAAGCAGGCCGATTTCCTCGGCAAGGCGTTGACAAACGTAGACCCGGCCCGCATCAACAACCTGCACATGCTGCTCTCGGTGCTGTCGCTGCCCGAGCACCTGGACGTGTTCGAGAAGGGCATCGGCGCGCGCCTGGACTTCTCCTTCTCGGGGCCTCAGGCCGGCCGCCTGGCCAAGCTGGCCCAGGCGGGCAAGCTGAACATCGGGGCGATCCACACCTACCTCGAACTGTTCGGCCGCTACTTCGTCGACCTGACCCCGCGCGTGGCCCTGGTGGCCGCCGAGATGGCGGACCGCGAGGGCAACCTGTACACCGGTCCGAACACCGAGGACACCCCGGCCATCGTCGAGGCCACGGCCTTCAAGAGCGGCATCGTGATCGTCCAGGTCAACCAGGTGGTCGACAAGCTGCCGCGCGTCGACATCCCGGCCGACTGGGTCGAGTTCGTGGTGCAGTCGCCCACGCCTTACTACATCGAGCCGCTGTTCACGCGCGACCCGGCCCAGATCTCCGAGATCCAGGTCTTGATGGCGATGATGGCCATCAAGGGCATCTATGCGGAGTACGAGGTCGACCGCCTGAACCACGGCATCGGCTTCGACACCGCCGCCATCGAGCTGCTGCTGCCGACCTATGCGGCCGAGCTGGGGCTGAAGGGCAAGATCGCCCGCCACTGGGCCCTGAACCCGCACCCGGCCCTGATTCCCGCCATCGAGGCGGGTTTCGTGGAGTCGGTGCATTCCTTCGGCTCGGAACTGGGCATGGAGAACTACATCCGCGCCCGGCCCGACGTCTTCTTCGTGGGGCCGGACGGCTCGATGCGCAGCAACCGCGCCTTCTCGCAGGCGGCCGGGCACTACGCCTGCGACATGTTCATCGGCTCGACCCTGCAGATCGACTTGCAGGGCAATTCCTCGACCGCCACCCTGGGCCGCATTTCCGGCTTCGGCGGCGCGCCCAACATGGGCGCCGACGCGCGCGGCCGGCGCCATCCGAGCGCGGCCTGGCTGAAGGCGGGCCAGCAGGCGCGGGATGGGCGGCATGCGGGGCGCAACACGATCCCGCGCGGCCAGAAGCTGGTGGTGCAGATGGTCGAGACCTTCCGCGAGCACATGGCCCCGGCCTTCGTGGAAACGCTGGACGCCTGGCAGCTGGCCGAGCAGACCGGCATGGCGATCCCGCCGGTGATGATCTACGGCGACGACGTCACCCACATCCTGACCGAGGAAGGCATCGCCAACCTGCTGCTGTGCCGCAGCGACGAAGAGCGCGAGCAGGCGATCCGCGGCGTGGCGGGCTACACGCCGGTGGGCATGGGGCGCGACAAGCGCATGGTCGAGAACCTGCGCGACCGGGGCGTGATCCGGCGCGCGGAAGACCTGGGCATCGACAAGCGCATGGCCACGCGCGACCTGCTGGCCGCCAAGAACATGAAAGGCCTGGTGCGCGCCTCCGGCGGGCTGTACGATCCACCGAAGCGCTTCAGGAACTGGTGAGGAAACGACATGGAAACACTGAACTACCGCTTCGAGCAAGGCACGCGCCCGCTGGGCACGATCCCGCAACTGGTGGGCGTGGTCAGCTCCGGCAACCTGGAAGTGCTGATCGAACCGGCACATCTCAATGGCGCCTGCGAGATCGAAGTGCGCACCGCGGCCGTCGGCTTCGGCGCCACCTGGCAGGCGGTCATGGCCGACTTCCATGCGCGCTGGGGCCTGGCCGACGCGCGCATCTGCGTCAACGACATGGGCGCCACCCCGGCGGTGGTCAGCCTGCGCCTGGACCAGGCGGTCGAGTCGGCAACCGGAGGCCAGCCATGAGCAGCTACCTGGAACTGAGCGCGCGCCAGCGCATCCCGGCGATCTTCGACACGGGCAGCTTCGAGGAGTTCCTGCCGCCCGCGGCGCGCGTCACCAGTCCCCACCTGTCCCAGCTGAACGCCCCGGTGTCCTTCGACGACGGCGTGGTGGTCGGCCGGGGAAAATTGGGCGGCCAGACGGTGTTCGGCGCGGCCCAGGAGGGCGGCTTCATGGGCGGCGCGGTGGGCGAAGTCCACGGGGCCAAGCTGGTGGGCATGCTGCGCCGCGCGATCGACGAGGGGGCGCATGCGGTCGTGCTGCTGCTCGAATCGGGAGGCGTGCGCCTGCACGAGGCGAACGCCGGCCTGATCGCGGTGTCGGAGGTCATGCGCGCCATCCTCGACGTGCGCGCCGCCGGCATCCCGGTCGTCAGCCTGGTGGGCGGATCGAACGGCTGCTTCGGCGGCATGGGCATCGCCGCGCGCTGCGCGAACGCCGTCGTCATGTCGGAAGAAGCGCGGCTGGCCATGTCCGGCCCCGAGGTGATCGAGACCGCCAACGGGGTCGAGGAATTCGACGCCCGCGACCGCGCCCTGGTGTGGCGCACCACCGGCGGCAAGCACCGCTACCTGATGGGCGATTGCCAGGCCCTGGTGCCGGACGACACGGAATCCTTCCGCAAGGCCGCGCTCGAAGCCATCGCCCGGGTGCGCGGGGGCGGCGCCGAGCTGACGCTCGAGGAGCTGCTGGCCGAGCAGGACATGCTGGCGCGCCGCATCCAGGATACGGAAGGGCTGCGCGAGCCGATGGACGTCTGGAAGCAGCTCGGCATCCCCGACCCGGCCGCCGTGCCGGTGCTGGAGGCCGACGCTTTCCTCGAGCTGGCGGCGCGCCACCGCGCCACGCCGAACATGGGAGAACGATAATGGATTGGCATACCCTGGCGGCCCGGCTGTTCCCGGCCGGGCACGATATCGTCGAGCGCGACAACTTCCTGTCCGGCTGCGCCCAGGTGGACGGGCAAACCGTGGACGTGATCGGCACCACCGAACACGCGCCGATCGGCATCGAGATCGCGCTGGCCCAGGCCAAGGCGGTGCTGCGCACGGTGCAGTCGCATCCTGGCCGGGCCATCGTGATCCTGATCGACACGCAAGGCCAGCGCCTGCGCCACCGCGACGAGATGTTGGGCATCAACAGCTACATGGCCCATTTGGGCAAGTGCGTCGACCTGGCGCGGCGCAAGGGCCACCACGTGGTGGGGCTGGTGTACGACCAGGCCTTGTCGGGCGGCTTCATCACCAGCGGCCTGATCGCCAACGCCTGCTACGCGCTGCCGGAAGCCCTGATCCGCGTCATGGGCCTGCCCGCGATGGCGCGCATTACCAAGGTGCCCGAGGAACGCCTGACCGAACTGGCCAAGGACAACCCGGTGTTCGCGCCCGGCGCCCACAACTACCTGCGCATGGGCGGCCTGCACGCCCTGTGGGAAGGCGACCTGGCCGGCGCGCTGGCCGCCGCCCTCAAGGAAAGCGGCGACCGGGACCGCCGTATGGAACTGGGCCGCGAGCGGGGAGGGCGTTTGCTGGCCCAGCCGGTGGCGGAAGCGGTGCGCCGGGGCGGCGATGTTCTCCCGGCATGACCTGGTCTGGCTGAGCGCGCGCGGCTGGGAGCAGGTCCTGGCCGCGCTCCCGCACGAACAGGTGGGGGCGCTCGACGCCTGGTCGCGCGCCGGCTGGCCGGCGGTGGTGCGGCGCGATGAAGTAACACAGGGGCCCGACCGGCTGGCGGTGGGCTTCGCGCTGCCGCCGCGGCCGGCCGACGGGATCAAGGTGAGGGTGGCCGCCCGGGTGGCCATCGCCGACGTGGAGCGCCACGCGGCCCCGCTGCCCCTGCTGGCGGCGATGGACACCGTGCCCGAGCGCTGGCGCGCGGGACTGGCGGCGCTGGAGCAGGAAGCGACCGCCCACGGCTTCGTGCTCGGCGCCTATGGCTCGGTCGCGCTGCAGGCGATCACCGGCCAAGCCTACCTGAAGGAGAGCTCGGACATCGACCTCCTGCTCCGCCCCTTGAACGAGGCACACCTGCGCGACGGACTCGCCTTGCTCGCCAGGCATGCCGGCGTGCTGCCCCTGGATGGCGAGATTGTCTTTCCCGACGGCCGCGCGGTAGCATGGAAGGAGCTGCACGCAGTCATGCATGGCGCGACTGGTGCGAGGGTGCTGGCCAAGGCCATGGACCGCATTTCGCTCGCCCCGCTCGGCGGGCTGCTGGCAAGCCTGGAGGAAGCGGCATGCTTGAACTGATCGTCGCCCGTGCCGACACGCGAACCGCACCCGGGTTCGCCGGCCGCGTCGCGCGCCTCGCCGTGCGCAGCCTGTACGCCGAACTCGCCCTGTACCCGAAGCCGGGCCTGGTCTCGCTGGTCGACAACGGCAGCCACCAGGACATGAATGCGGAAACCTTCCTGCGCAGCCTGTTCGCGCTGCGCCGCTACTTCCGCGACATCTGCGAAGCCGGCATGGAGGGCGCGCCTTTCCAGGAGCTCAAGCGCCTGGGGATCGGGGCCGAGCAGCGCATGCTGCGCGCGACCCGCGGCGTCAACACCCACCGCGGCGCCATCTTCTGCGTGGGCCTGCTGTGCGCCGCCATCGGCCGCTGCCATGCCCAGGGCACGCCCCTGGCGCCGGCGGCGATCCGGTCGGCGCTGCTGGAGCGCTGGGGCCAGGCCTTGAGCGCCCATACGGCCGACGGCAGCGTGGCCTCGCACGGCACCAGGGCGGTGCTGCGCTATGCCGCCAGCGGCGCGCGCGAGGAAGCGGCGCGCGGCCTGCCTTCCGTGTTCGAGACCGGTCTTCCCGCCTTGCGCCGCACCCTGGCGGGCGGCCGCGGCATGCGTCTGGCGCGGGTCGACGCGCTGTTCGCGCTGATGGCGCAGGTCAGCGACACCAATGTGTATCACCGCGGCGGCCTCGAAGGCGCGGCCACCGTCCGGCGCCATGCGCGCGCCTTCGTGGCACGCGGCGGCACGGGGGCGCGCGACTGGATGGCGACGGC
Source organism: Massilia sp. DD77 (assembly GCF_036961685.1). NCBI lineage: Bacteria > Pseudomonadati > Pseudomonadota > Betaproteobacteria > Burkholderiales > Oxalobacteraceae > Massilia > Massilia sp. DD77. Next base: position 17,728 of record NZ_JBAMDH010000021.1, on the reverse strand, counting down.
GCTGGACAGCCACCGCCACTTCGTCGCACGGCGCCTGTCGCCGGGCGGCGCGGCCGACCTGCTGGCCGCCGTCTGCCTGGTGCACGCGGCCTGCGGGGGCGAGCTCTAACATGGCCGCGCGGCTCATCTTGCTATGCCCGGGGCAGGGCGCCCAGTCGCCCGCCATGTTCGACATGGCGCGCAGCGATCCGCAGGCCGGCGCGCTGCTGGACGGCTGGCTGGCCGACGCGGGCCTCGCGGACGGGCTGTTCGGCCCCGCGCTGTTCAGCAACCGCGTCGCCCAGCCGGCCATCGTGGCGGCGACGCTCGCCACCTGGACCGCGCTGGGAGAGCTGACCCCGAGGCCGGCGCTGGTCGCCGGCTACAGCATCGGCGAACTGGCCGCGCATGGCGTGTCGGGCGCGCTGGACCCGGGCGCCGCCGTCCGGCTGGCGGGCGAGCGCGCACGCCTGATGGACGCCTGCCGCGCCGAGGGCCCGCCCCAGGCCATGGTGGCGCTGTCGGGCCTGACCGTGAGCCATGCCGAGGACATCCTCCAGCCTTTCGGTTTCCATCTAGCCATCGTCACCGGGGAGGACAGTTTCGTGGCCGGCGGCCCGGCCGACCGGCGCGAGGCGCTCGCGACCCGCGCCATCGCCTCGGGCGCGCATGCCACCATGCTGCCGGTCGAAATCGCCTCGCATACGCCCTTCATGGGCGCGGCCGTGGCGCCTTTCGAGGCGCTGCTGCGCGGCCAGGACTGGCGGATGCCGGACATCCCGGTGCTGTCCGGGATCACGGCCGAGCAGATCGACAGGGCGGACATCGCTATTACGCACCTGGCGCGCCAGCTGGCGCAACCGATCCGTTGGAAGGACTGCATGGACGCCTGCGCCGAGTTCGGCGTCACGGTGGCGCTGGAGCTGGGCCCGGGTGCGGCCCTGTCGCGCATGTTGCAGACGCGCCACCCGCACATCGCCTGTCGCTCGGTATCGGAATTCCGTTCCCTGGACGGCGTCCGCTCCTGGCTGAATCGCCAAGTCGACTAACATTCACGGGAGTGATATCTGATATTGCCACTCGGAATTGGAAATTCCGGGAGAACGCCTATATAACGGTAGCATCGTCGTCATAGGCGGTGCCGCCCGGCGGCAGCGCAATCAAGGAGTCGCACGTGAACAAGTTCATTTTCGCAATCAAAGCCACGCTGATGGCCGCCGCCCGCGCGCGCGCCAAGCAGATCATGCTGAAGCAGGAGCAGGTTTCCCAGCCGTGGAAAGAAGTCTATAGCTCGAATGCCGGGGGCTGGAAGTAATAGCGCCTTAGTCGCAGTCGAAATAACGGGCCCGTCATCGTACGGGCCCGTTTTTTTATTCCATTCGTCCCCGGAAGGGAGTGCGCTCGCTCAGCTCATCCAGGTAGTCGTCGATGCCTCCCGCCTCGCGCTCCAGGAAGCGCTGCACCGCATCGGCGAAGGACGGGTGGGCCAGCCAATGGGCCGACCAGGTCTTGACCGGTAAAAAACCGCGCGCCATCTTGTGCTCGCCCTGGGCGCCGCCCTCGAACACGGCGATCTTCCGCTCGATGCAGAATTCCAGCGGCTGGTAATAGGACGCCTCGAAGTGCAGGCAGGGGACGTGCTCCAGCTCGCCCCAGTAGCGCCCGTACAGTGTCGTCTCGTCATGGATCACCAGCGAGGCCGCCACCGGCTGCCCCGCGCGCTCCGCGATCACGAGCAGGATATTGTCCGGCATCGTGGCGCCGATGCGGCGGAAGAAGTCCAGGTTCAGGTAGGGCGTCGAGAAATGCGCCCGGTAGGTGTTGCGGTAGCAGCGGTTGAACAGCACCCAGTCCGCGTCCACGGCATCGCGTCCGCGCACCCGGCGCAGGCTGATCCCCGCCTCGCGCACCTTGCGCCGCTCGGCGCGGATGTTCTTGCGCTTCTTGTGCTCGAGCGTGGACAGGAAGTCCTCGAAGCTGGCATAACCCCCGTTCAGCCAGTGAAACTGCACGCCGCTGCGCAGCATGAATCCGGCCGCCTCCAGCTGGCGCGCCTGGTCCTCGGGCGGAAACAGCACATGGGTAGAGGACACTTCGCTCGCTCCCTGGGTGGCCTTGAGCACCTCGACCAGGGCCGCGCGGGCGCTTGCATCGCGCGCCAGCAGGCGCGGGCCGCTCACCGGCGTGAAGGGAATCGCGCTCAGGAGCTTGGGATAGTAGTCCAGTCCATGGCGCCCGTAGGCCTCGGCCCAGGCCCAGTCGAACACGTACTCGCCGTAGGAATGGCCCTTGACGTAGAGGGGAAGGGCGGCCGCCAGCACTTCTCCCCCGTCCTTGCCCCCGTCCTTGCCCTCGTAGAGCACGATGTACTGGGGCTGCCAGCCGGTCTCGGGCGAGGCGCTGCCCGACTCGTGCAAGGCATGCAGGAAGGCATAGGACAGGAAGGGACTGGCCCCGTCCTGCGCTTGCACCAGGGCGTCCCAGGACGCCTGCTTGACCTCGGACAGAGAAGAAACGATATGCGTGCGATAATTCAAAGTGCTTCCCAAAATGACATCGATGTAAAGAAGAAGTGAGCGGCCGGCGCCCGGAGACTCCCGGTCAAGCGCGCTCGTTGCAATGCGAAAGACTCACCCATGAACACGCCATTCTTCAACCTCTATTCGCACCACTTTGCCCGCGTCGCGGTGGCCATTCCGCGCTGCCGCATCGCCGATCCCGCCTACAACGTCGAGCAGACCATCGCCCTGGCGCGCCAGGCGGCGGAACAGGGCGCGGCCCTGGTCGCCTTCCCGGAGCTGGGCCTGTCGGCCTACAGCTGCGACGACCTGTTCCACCAGCGGGCCTTGCTCGACGCCTGCCTGGACGGCCTGGCCGAGATCGTCGAGGCGTCCCGCGGCATGCCGCTGGCCCTGGTCGTCGGCTTGCCGCTGCGGGTCAACCACATGCTCTTCAATTGCGCCGCCGTGGTCGCGAACGGCCGCGTGCTGGGCGTGGTGCCCAAGAGCTTCCTGCCTAATTATGGCGAGTTTTACGAATCCCGGCAGTTCACGCCCGCGGATTGCGCGGCGGTCGACCAGATCGAGCTGTTCGGCGAGATCGTGCCCTTCGGTCCCAATCAGCTGTTCGAGGTCGAGAACCTGCCGCTGCTGCGCTTCCACGTCGAGATCTGCGAGGACGTCTGGGTGCCGGTGCCGCCGTCTTCCTTCGCCGCCATGGCGGGGGCCACGGTGCTGGTCAACCTGTCGGCCTCGAACGTCGTGGTGGGAAAAAGCGGCTACCGCCACCAGCTGGTGTCCCAGCAGTCGGCGCGCTGCCTGGCTGCCTACCTGTACACCTCGGCCGGGCGCGGCGAGTCGACCACCGACATGGCCTGGGACGGCCAGTCGCTGATCTACGAAAAGGGCGACCTGCTGGCCGAGTCGGAACGCTTCAGCGACGACTCGCACATCATCTTCGCCGACGTCGACCTGGAACGCCTGTCGAACGAGCGCATGCACGCCACCACCTTCGCGCAGTCGGTGCGCCGCCATGCCGGCGAAGTGTCCGCTTTCCGCGTGATCCGCTTCACCCTCGAGCTGCCGCTGCAGGGCGTCCTGCCTTTGAACCGCAACGTCGAGCGCTTCCCCTATGTGCCGGCCGACCAGGCGCGCCGCGACGAGCGCTGCACCGAGGTCTACAACATCCAGGTGCAGGCCCTGATCCAGCGTTTGTCGTCCAGCGGCATCAAGAAGGTGGTGATCGGCGTCTCGGGCGGCCTGGACTCGACCCATGCGCTGCTGGTCTGCGCCAGGACCATGGACCGCCTCGGACTGCCGCGCACGAACATCCTGGCCTATACCATGCCCGGCTTCGCCACCAGCGAGCGCACCCTGAAGCAGGCGCGCGACCTGATGCAGGCGGTGGGCTGCAGCGCCCAGGAGATCGACATCCGCCCGAGCTGCATCCAGATGCTCAAGGACCTCGGCCACCCGTATGTCGAAGGCAAGGCGGAATACGACATCACCTTCGAGAACGTGCAGGCCGGCGAGCGCACCAACCACCTGTTCCGCCTGGCGAACTTCCACAATGCGCTCGTGATCGGCACCGGCGACCTGTCCGAGCTGGCGCTGGGCTGGTGCACCTATGGCGTAGGCGACCACATGTCGCACTACAACGTCAACGCCAGCGTGCCCAAGACCCTGATCTCCTACCTGGTGCGCTGGGTGGCCGAGACCGGCGCCGTGGTCGATGGCGGCAAGGACGTGCTGCTGAATATCCTGAACACCGAGATCAGCCCCGAGCTGGTGCCCAGCGGCGCGCAAACGGGCGCCAGCGACGCCAAGCCGGCCCAGAGCACCCAGGACGTGATCGGGCCCTACGAGCTGCAGGACTTCAATCTCTATTACATCCTGCGCTTCGGCTTCAAGCCGAGCAAGGTCGCTTTCCTCTCCTACTGCGCCTGGCACAAGCGCGAGCAGGGCAAGTGGCCGGATGCGGACGGCGCGCGCAACGAGTACGAGCTCGCCGCCATCAAGCGCAACCTGTCGATCTTCCTGTACCGCTTCTTCAAGACCAGCCAGTTCAAGCGCTCCTGCGTGCCGAACGGACCGAAGGTCGGCAATGGCGGCTCGCTGTCGCCGCGCGGCGACTGGCGCGCCCCGTCCGACTCCGAGGCGACCGTGTGGCTGGACGACCTGGCGAACATTCCCGACTAACGAGATTTTTATAAGAGGATGACCATGAAACAGATTACCTGCGTGATCAAGCCGTTCAAGCTCGACGAAGTGCGCGAGGCGCTGGCCGACGTCAACGTGACCGGCCTGACGGTGACGGAAGTGAAGGGCTTCGGCCGCCAGAAAGGCCATACCGAGCTGTATCGCGGCGCGGAATATGTGGTGGACTTCCTGCCGAAGGTGAAGATCGAAGTCGTGGTGGACGATGCGATGGCGGAACAGGTGGTCGACGCCATCATCAAGGCCGCGCGCACCGGCAAGATCGGCGACGGCAAGATCTTCGTGCAGAACGTGGAGCAGGTGATCCGGATTCGTACCGGGGAGACGGGCGCGGACGCGGTCTGATCACGCCAGCTTGGGCCCCCGCCTTCGCGGGGGTGACGTAGCAGCGGCGCGCAATGCAGGGTTGGCGGCTCCGCCGCCGACGCGTTCAACGCACGCCGGCCTTAGCGCCCCATCCGCATATCGAAGCGCCAGCTCAGCAAGCGCAGCCCGCTGATGAACAATGCGCTCGACCACAGCGCGAAATCATGCGGCGCATCGTACTTGCGCATCAGGAGGAACAGCCAGTTCCCCAGGAACGCGCAGATCGCATACGGCTTCCCGTCCCGGAACACCATCGGCACCTCGTTGCACACGATATCGCGCAGCACCCCGCCGAAGATCCCCGTGATCACCCCCATCATCGAGGCGATAAAGATCGGCATGCCCGCATCCAGCGCCGCCGACACGCCCGCGATCGAGAACAATCCCAGTCCCACCGCGTCGGCGATGACGATCAGGCGCTCCGACACGATCTGGCGCAGGGTGCGAATCAGCGGCGAGGCCACCAGGGCCAGCACGAAGATCAGGATCGCGTATTCCTGGTGCGTCACCCAGAACAGGGGACGTTTGTCGAGCAGGATGTCGCGCAGGGTGCCGCCGCCGAAGGCGGTGATGAAGGCCACCGTGAACACCCCCACCAGGTCCATGCGCTTGCGCCGCGCTTCGATGAAGCCCGAGAAGGCGCCGACCAGGATCGCCATGATTTCGATGAACTTGATGAGGGTCATGCAGGTATGGTTAGCGGGTGACCTTGTTAGACTATCATGCCCTTTGCCATTCACGTAAGAGGATTCTGTCCGCCACGCCCATGAAGAACGCCATCCTGCTGTCCGCCTGCTTCGTCACCACATCCGCCCTGGCCGCCGCGCCGGCGAGCCTCTCCTTCACCCACGAGGACTGGGAGATCGCCTGCGACAACACCCGCACCTGCCGTGCCGCGGGCTACCAGCAGGACGGCGAGGAGCCTGCCGTGAGCGTGCTCCTGGTCCGCAAGGCGGGTCCTCGCGAGCCGATCGTGGCCAAGGTCCAGCTGGGCAGCTACGATGAGGAGGCGCGGCAGGCCATGCCGGACAAGCTCGCGCTGCGGATCGGCAGCCGCGCGCTGGGTATGGTCGCCCTCGACAAGGACTGGATCGGCCAGCTCTCGCGCCCGCAGGCCGAGGCGCTGGTGACGGCGCTGGCGGGCAGGAGTGTGCTGTCCTGGAGCGGCGCCGGCAAGACCTGGACCTTGTCCGGCAAGGGCGCGGCCGCGGTCCTGCTCAAGATGGACGAGTTCCAGGGACGCCTGGGCACGGCGGGCGCCGCCCTGCGCAAGGGCGGCAAGCCGGAGGAAGGCGTCCTGCCGCCGCTGGCGCCGCCGGTAGTACAGGCGGTCCCGGTGCCGAAGGCGGCGCCGCGCGCCGCCGGCAAGGAAGAGCGGCGCCAGCTGCTGGCCAGCCTGCGCCGGTTCGAGGGAGACGACTGCGGCGACCTCGCGATCGTGGCGTCCGAGGGCCTGGACGTGATGGTGACACCGCTTTCGGGCGGCAAGCAGCTGGTGTCGGCGCGCTGCTGGATGGGCGCCTACAACGTGGGCGAGGGCTACTGGGTGACCAACCCGAAGCCGCCGTACGATCCGGTGCTGGTGACCGCCAGCGGCAGCGACTACGACAAGGGAAGGATCAGCGCCGCGCACAAGGGCCGTGGCCTGGGCGATTGCTGGGGATCGGACGAGTGGGTATGGGACGGCCGCCGTTTCGCGCATACCGCTTCCGCCACCACCGGCATGTGCCGCCTGGTTGCCGCGGGCGGCGCCTGGGAGCTGCCGACCCTGGTCAGCGAAGTACGGGAGTAAGCCTCAGGCGGCCAGCGGCAGGCGCAGGGTGAACACCACCCGCCCATCCTCGTAACGGTAGGCGATCTCGCCCTGGTGCTCGTGCACGATCTGCTGGGCGATGTGCAAGCCCAGGCCCAGGCCCGTGCGGTTGCGGGGATTGTTCAGCGAGGCATGCTTGTAGGGATTGAACAGGTTCGCGACGATGTCTTCCGGGATCGGCGCCGCATGGTTCGATACCTCCAGCACCGCCACGCCGTCCTGGCGGAACAGGCAGGCGCGGATCGGCTGTCCCGGCTCGCCATGGTGGCGCGCATTGCTCAGCAGGTTGGACAGCACCTGGCCGAGGCGGCCCTTGTCGGCGTCCACCAGCGCGCTTTCATCGCACGCGAGCTCGAACACGATGGCCGGATAGGCCAGGCGCGCCTCGTCGATCAGGTCCTTCAGCAGGTCGGACAGGTCGATGCGCTCGGGCGCTATGCCCAGGGCCATGCCGCGGTCGAGCCGGCTCATGTCGAGCACCTGGCCGATCATGCGCTGCATGCGGCTGGTCGAGGACTGGATGCGCTTGCCGAGTCCTTGCTGGTTGTTCCCGCGCTCCAATACCATGCCCGCCATGTTGATCGAATGGAGCGGGTCGCGCAGGTCATGGCCGAGCATGGCCAGCAGCTGGGCGCGGGTGGCCTCGTGCTGGGCGCGGCGCGAGGCGGTCGCGCGCATCAGCTCGGCCAGGGTCAGGCGGGCGTTCGATAGCACGGCCGCCTCCCAGGGATGGGCCTTGCCGCGCACCGTCTCGTACCAGGCGTCGAAGGAGCCGCGCGGGGTCAGGCGGGCGCCCAGCGGACCGACCTGCCCGGTCTTTTCCGGACGGCCGCCCCAGGCCACCTGTTCGATTTCTTCCACGCGCAGCAGCACGCACCAGCCCTGGGCCGCGGGATCGTAGGGCAGGGCGAGCATGCCGACCCACTTGCCCAGCCGTTCGCGCAGCTCCGCCGGCCAGTCGGCCAGCGATGCGCGCGCCACGATGTCGTGCGGCTCCGCCGGCAGCGAGGCGATGACGGCCTCGGCCAGGCCGGGCGACAGGTCGCCATGGCTCACCGTGCGTCCGTCCAGGGCCGCGATCATCGCCTGCGCCTGGGAAGATGCGATCAGCTCCCGGGCGTGATGCGCAAGGCTGTCGAGCGGGTCTTCGTCGAGCAGCAGAGCCTCGACCAGGCGGCTGCGCATGGTGGCGGCCTGCTCGACCAAGGCGGCGTCAAGGCGCGCCTCGATGCTGTGGATGGTCGAGGCGATCACCTGCGCCAGCACGTCGGCCGCCATGCGGATCGCGTAGGGCACGACCTTGCGCGTCATGTGGTGGCAGGCGATCAGGCCCCACAGGCGGCCGTTGATCACGATCGAGACGCTCATCGAGGCCGCCACGCCCATGTTCTTCAGGTATTCCACGTGCACCGGCGACACGCTGCGCAGCACCGCGAAGCTCATGTCGAGCGGCTCCGCGCCCGGCTCGCCCAGCAGGGGGACGGCGTTGTAGTCGACGTCCGCGATCATGCGCAAGGTGTTGAGCATGTACAGGCGGCGCGCCTGGGCCGGGATGTCGGAGGCCGGGTAGCGCTGGTGCAGATAGGGTGTCAGGTCCTCGCGGCGCGCCTCGGCGACCACGTCGCCGCTGTCGTCGGGACGGAAACGGTAGGCCATCACGCGGTCGAAGCCGGTGAACTCGCGCACCTGGCGCACCGCCGCGTCCAGCAGGCCCTCGATGCTCTTCTGGCGGCGCAGGCGGTCGATCGAGCCATGCGCCTTGACGGCGAACAGCACCACTTCCTCGGCCGCCGTCTCGCGCGCCTCGAATTCCACCACGATGCGGCCGTTCGAATAATGCACCACGCAGTCGTAGTCGGCGTCGTCGATCGTCAGCGACGAGACCGTGGGCGCGTTGTCGTCCTCGTCGCGCGGCGCCATGCAGGCCGCGATCAGTTCATGCGCCACCTCGGGCAGGGGCAGCTCGTCGAAGGACAGGCCAAGCCGCGGATCGATGGCGAGCAGGGAAGGGGCGTTCGCGCTCCAGCCTTCCAGGGTGCCGTCCGCGCGGAAGAACAGCAGGGCCCCATGCGGCTGGATCGAGCCGGGAAGGTGGATCGGCTCGTCCGCGCAGGACAGCAGGTCGACCTGCCGCCCGTGCTCCATCGGGACTGCTTGGGTTGCCTTCAATCGACCGTCCTTTCCGGAGTGTGCGGGCAGATGCGGGGGCATATGCACAGGTTCGTGCGCATTCTACCGCCTGGCCAGATTTCCAGGCGCAGATTGCAACATCGTAAGGAGATAATGTTACACGAAACGCAGGGCCATTGTCTGAGCGACAAGGCGGCGTTCAGGCATCGAGGGCGGGGCGCAGCAGGACGATCAGCGCGCCATGGCCGCCGTCGGCGCGGCCGGCCACGCAGAAGGCGACCACTTCGCTCTTCTGGACCAGCCAGCTGTGCACGATGCCGCGCAGCACCGGTTCGCCCTTGGGCGAGCCATAGCCGATGCCATGGATGACGCGTACGCAGCGCACGCCGCGCTTGTTGGCGCGGTGCAGGAAACCGGTGAGGGCGTCGCGCGCCTGGTCGCGGTTCAGGCCATGCAGGTCGAGTTCGTCCTGCACCGGCCAGTGGCGCTTGCGCAGTTTGCGCACCACATCGGGGCCGACCCCGTCCTGGGCGTAGCTGAGGGTGGGGTCCTCGTCCAGCAGGCCGTCGACGTCGAACTGGTCGGACAGCGATTCGCGCAGCACGGCGGCGGTCTCTTCCTCTGGGGTGAGGGGCTTGGCGGGTGCACCCACCTTGTTCGGCGCCACGTACACCGGGCGGTGCACGTAGCGGTTCGATTCGGGCATCTTCTTGACGTCCTGCACCGCGCTGCGGAATTCCACGGCGCGTTCGCGCGCGATCCGCTCCTGCTTCTCGCGCTCGGCCTTCTCGATGGCGCGCAGGCGTTCGTCTTCCTTGAGCTTGTCGCGCAAGCCCTTCAGTTCGGAAAAGTCCTTCATGCCCGCCATCGTGCTACTCCGTCAATATCAGCTTTCCAGCGCTTCCAGGTAGCGCTGGGCGTCGAGCGCGGCCATGCAGCCGGTGCCGGCGCTGGTGATCGCCTGGCGATAGATGTGGTCCTGCACGTCGCCCGCGGCGAACACGCCCGGCACGCTGGTGGCGGTCGCCATGCCCTCGGTACCCGACAGGGTCTTGATGTAGCCGTCCTTCATCTCGAGCTGGCCGTCGAAGATGCCGGTGTTCGGCTTGTGGCCGATCGCCACGAACAGGCCGTGGACGCTCAGGTCCTTGGTGGCGCCGTCGGCCGTCGACTTGATGCGCAGGCCGGTCACGCCGCCTTCGTTGCCCAGGACTTCGTCCAGGGTGTGGTTATATTCCAACACGATTTTGCCTTCTTCGACCTTCTTCAGCAGGCGGTCGACCAGGATCGGTTCAGCGCGGAACTTGTCGCGGCGATGGATCAGGGTGACCTTGTTGGCAATGTTCGACAGATACAGCGCTTCCTCGACCGCGGTGTTGCCGCCGCCGATGACCGCCACTTCCTGGTTGCGGTAGAAGAAACCGTCGCAGGTGGCGCAGGCCGACACGCCCTTGCCCATGAAGGCCTGTTCCGATTCCAGGCCCAGGTACTGGGCCGAGGCGCCGGTGGCGATGATCAAGGCGTCGCAGGTGTACTCGTGCGCGTCGCCCACCAGGCGGATCGGCTTTTCATTCAGGAAGGTCGTATGGATGTGGTCGAACACGATCTCCGTGTTGAAGCGCTCGGCGTGCTGCAGCAGGCGCTGCATCAGTTCCGGGCCCTGCACGCCCATCGGATCGCCCGGCCAGTTTTCCACGTCGGTGGTCGTCATCAGTTGGCCGCCTTGCTCGACGCCGGTCACCAGCATCGGTTTCAGGTTCGCGCGGGCTGCGTAGACGGCAGCGCTGTAGCCGGCGGGACCGGAACCGAGAATCAGGACTTTGGCGTGTTTGGTAGTAGTCATGGCGGCACTTCCTAATATATGGACAGACGGAAATTGGGGGCGGCCGGGGCAGAATCAAGGCCCGGCCAAGGCAGCCGGGATTATAGACGATGATGCACACAAGCATGAATCGTGGTCCAACGCGGCCATATATCCTTTAAAATGGGGGGATCGTCCTTACGAACTCTCTAGCAGCACCCCCAGCATGAGCAAGAATTCACCCGCCGCCACCTCAGGTTATACCCGTACCCAGGGAGCCGCCCGCCAGCCGCTGCCGGGCCGCCTTTCGCGCCTGCTGCACGAGGCGCGCTGGATCGCCGGCGCCGTCGCCTTCCTGTACTTCGTGCTCATTTTGTTAAGTTACAACAAGGCCGACCCGGGCTGGTCGCACGCCAATGTGGTCCCGAAGATCGCCAACCTGGGCGGCCGCGCCGGCGCCTGGCTGTCCGATTTGCTGCTGTTCATCTTCGGTTTCTCGGCCTGGTGGTGGGGCGTGATCTTCCTGCGCCAGGTCTGGCGCGGCTGGCGCCGCCTGACCGACAAGCTCGGCGCGGCGGCAAGCGAGCCGGAGCACCATGGCGAGATGTATGTGCGCTGGACCGGCTTCGGGCTGATGTTCGCCGGCAGCCTGGGCCTGGAATACCTGCGCATGTGGTCCTGGCACGTGGAACTGCCGCGCGCCCCGGGCGGCGTGCTGGGCCAGCTGATCGGCCACTCGGCCCACGTCACCTTCGGCTTCACCGGCGCCACCTTGCTCCTGCTGCTGCTGTTCGGCCTGGGCTTCTCGCTGTTCTTCCAGGTGTCCTGGCTGGCCGTGGCCGAGCGCATCGGCGAAACCGTCGAGCGCGCCGTGGACTGGTTCCGCCTGCGCTACGAAGACCACGAAGACCGCAAGCAGGGCGAAGCCGCGGCCGTCAAGCGCGACGAAGTGGTCGTGCACGAACGCGCCAAGTTCACCGAAAAGCATTCGAACGCGCCGATCGCCGTGGTCAAGGCCGAGCCGAGCTTCGATTCGCTGCCGCCGCCCGCACCGATGCCCGCATCCATGCCGGCTCATGCGCCCGTCGCCGGCCCTGCGCCAGCCGCAGCGCCGCTGCCGAGCGCCCAGGCGGCCGCGCCGAGCATCAAGATCGAGCCGCAGATGGTCAACGTGCCGAAGTCCGAGCGCGCCCACAAGGAAATGCAGACGCCGCTGTTCCACGAGCTGGACGGCGACTCGCCGCTGCCGCCGCTGGCGCTGCTGGACGAAGCGCCGCCGGCCCAGGAAACCGTGGCCGTCGAAACCCTGGAATTCACCAGCCGCCTGATCGAGAAGAAGCTGTCCGACTTCGGCGTCGAAGCCAAGGTCGTGGCCGCCTATCCGGGCCCGGTCGTCACCCGCTACGAGATCGAGCCGGCCACCGGCGTCAAGGGCAGCCAGATCGTCAACCTGGCGCGCGACCTGGCGCGCTCGCTGTCGCTGACCTCGATCCGCGTGGTCGAGACCATCCCCGGCAAGAACTACATGGCGCTCGAGCTGCCAAACCCCAAGCGCCAGATCGTGCGCCTGAGCGAGATCGTCGGCTCCAAGGTGTATGGCGACAGCGCCTCGGCGCTGACCGTCGCGCTGGGCAAGGACATCGCGGGCAAGCCGGTCTGTGCCGACCTGGCCAAGATGCCCCACCTGCTGGTGGCCGGCACCACCGGTTCGGGCAAGTCGGTGGGTATCAACGCCACCATCCTGTCGCTGCTGTACAAGTCCGACCCGGCCGATGTGCGCCTGATCCTGATCGACCCGAAGATGCTGGAAATGTCGGTCTACGAAGGCATTCCGCACCTGCTGGCGCCGGTCGTGACCGACATGCGCCAGGCCGGCCACGCCCTGAACTGGGCCGTGAACGAGATGGAGCGGCGCTACAAGCTCATGTCCAAGCTGGGCGTGCGTAACCTGGCCGGCTACAACGGCAAGATCATGGAAGCCGCCAAGCGCGAGGAGCACATTCCGAATCCGTTCTCGATCATGCCGGACAATCCCGAGCCGCTCGAGAAGCTGCCGACCATCGTCATCATCATCGACGAATTGGCCGACCTGATGATGGTCGTCGGCAAGAAGGTGGAAGAACTGATCGCCCGTATCGCCCAGAAGGCGCGCGCGGCCGGCATCCACCTCATTCTTGCTACGCAGCGGCCGTCGGTCGACGTGATCACCGGCCTGATCAAGGCCAACATCCCGACCCGCATCGCCTTCCAGGTCTCGAGCAAGATCGACTCGCGCACCATTCTCGACCAGATGGGCGCCGAGACCCTGCTGGGCATGGGCGACATGCTGTACATGCCGCCGGGCACCGGCCTGCCGATCCGCGTCCACGGCGCCTTCGTCTCGGACGACGAAGTGCATCGAGTTGTAAAACATCTTCAATCGCTGGGCGAACCGAACTACATTGAGGGCATTCTCGAAGGCGGCACGCTGGAAGAAGGCGGTGCGGCCGACGGGGCGCCGGCGGGCGAGGGCGGCGGCGAGTCGGACGCCATGTACGACCAGGCGGTGCAGGTCGTGCTCAAGAACCGCCGCGCCTCGATCTCGCTGGTGCAGCGCCACCTGCGCATCGGCTACAACCGCGCCGCCCGCCTGCTCGAGCAGATGGAGCAGAGCGGCGTGGTCTCGCCGATGCAGTCGAACGGCAACCGCGACATCCTGGTGCCCGCCACCAGCGCCGAATAGTTCCGCTAACCGTGGGGTTGGCGGCTCCGCCGCCGACGCGTTCAACGCACGTCGGCGGACCCAACAAGAGGAATGCCGATGAAATTCACGCGTCAACGTATCGCACTCTGCGTCGCAGCAGCCACCCTGGCCATCTCCGGCGCCGCCCAGGCCGGCGCCCTGGACCAGTTGAAGGCCTTCGCCTCCGGCACCAAGGCCGCCAAGGGCGAGTTCACCCAGCAGCAGCAAGGCAAGGCCAGGAACGGCAAGGCCGCCCCGGTCTCGAGCGGCAGCTTCGTGTTCGCCCGCCCCGGCAAGTTCATCTGGACCTACCAGAAGCCCTACGAACAGGTGCTGCAGGCCGACGGCGACCAGCTCTACATCTACGACAAGGACCTGAACCAGGTGACGGTCAAGAAGCTGGGCAATGCGCTCGGTTCCTCGCCGGCCGCGATCCTGTTCGGCAGTAACAACCTGGAGCAGAACTTCACCCTGTCCGAAGCGGGCGAGCGCGACGGCGCGGAATGGCTGAACGCGGTGCCCAAGTCCAAGGACACCAGTTTCGAGCAGATCAGCATCGGCCTGAAGGGCGGGGTGCCGGTGGCGATGGAGCTGAAGGACGCCTTCGGCCAGACCTCGGTGCTCAAGTTCACCAGCTTCCAGCGCAACCCGCAGCTGGGGGCGCAGCAGTTCAAGTTCGAGATCCCGCAGGGCGCGGACGTCGTGAAGCAGTAAGACTGTCGAGCGACCGCCAGCCTCTAGACCGTCGTACGCGCCACTGGCGCCTACGACTTCCGGCGAAAGTGAACATTTGCTGTCCAACTTTCTTTTGGCAGCTCACCTTCGCCGGAACGACATTGATGGCAGCGGGGGCATGCACGCCCCCCGGTTCCTGCCCCTGCAGCCAAGCACCCCCATGCGCTACACTACGCGCGTCCCACACCATTCGACAACAATGACCCAGACGCCCGTATCGTCGGTCCGCGCCGGAGACCGCCATGGATGACCTTTTCAAGACCGAACCCTCGCCACCCCTGGCCGAAGCCCTGCGCCCGCGCACCATCGGCGACGTCATCGGCCAAAGCCACCTGCTGGGCGAAGGCAAGCCGCTCAACCTGGTGTTCAAGTCGGGCAAGCCGCATTCGATGATCCTGTGGGGCCCGCCCGGCGTGGGCAAGACCACGCTGGCGCGCCTGACCGCGTATGCATTCGACTGCGAGTTCATCGCGCTCTCCGCCGTGCTCTCGGGCGTGAAGGACATCCGCGCCGCCGTCGAGCAGGCCGAGCACTACCTTCAGCAGGGCAAGCACACCATCCTGTTCATCGACGAGATCCACCGCTTCAACAAGTCGCAGCAGGACGCCTTGCTGCCCTTCGTCGAATCGGGCCTGGTGACCCTGATCGGCGCCACCACCGAGAACCCGTCCTTCGAGGTCAATTCCGCGCTGCTGTCGCGCTCCCAGGTGTACGTGCTGAAGGCCCTGAGCGACAGCGAGATGCGCCAGCTGCTCCAGCGCGCGCAGGAGCGGGTGCTGCAGCACCTGGCTTTCGACGAGGTCGCTATCGATACCCTGGTGGGCTATGCCGACGGCGACGCGCGCCGCTTCCTCAACCTGCTCGAGCAGACCAAGACGGCGGCCGGCACTGCCGGCGTCACCCGCATCACGCGCGAGTTCGTGGAGAACGCGCTGACGCTGAATGCGCGCCGTTTCGACAAGGGCGGCGACAACTTCTTCGACCAGATATCGGCCCTGCACAAGTCGGTGCGCGGCTCGCATCCGGATGCCGCCCTGTACTGGCTGTGCCGCATGCTGGATGGCGGCGCCGATCCCAAGTACCTGTCGCGCCGCATCGTGCGCATGGCCTGGGAAGACATCGGTATCGCCGACCCGCGCGCCATCCAGCTGGCCAACGACGCCGCCGCCACCTTCGAGCGGCTCGGCTCGCCGGAGGGCGAACTGGCGCTGGGCCAGGCGGTGATCTACCTGGCGATGGCGGCCAAGAGCAATGCCGGCTACAACGCCTTCAACGCGGCCATGGCTTTTGTGCGCAAGGACAAGTCGCGCGAGGTGCCGGTCCACCTGCGCAATGCGCCGACCAAGCTGATGAAGGAACTCGGCTACGGCCACGCATACCGCTACGCGCACGACGAGCCGCATGCGTATGCGGCGGGCGAAACCTACCTGCCGGACGGGATGCCGGAACCCGGCTGGTACGCGCCCGTAGCGCGCGGGCTGGAAGCGAAGATCGGCGAAAAACTGGCCTGGCTGCGCAGCCTGGACGACGCGGCGCGCTCGGGCGAAGAGGGCGCCTAGCCCCTGCTGGAGCGCTCCGCCGAGCTCTTCTGCACGCTACCGCGCCCAACATGCCGGCATCGCGCAATCGGAACACGCTCCGTCCGCGCAATCCGCATTCTGCACCATCTTTTTTACGCTTCATCGCAAGTCGATGGTGTCTCCACGGGTCGATCGGTAAAGTTCAACCATACCGAATCACTTTTGACCTGAAGGAGAACACCATGAACATCCGTAAAAACTTCGAAGCCCTGTTCCTCGCCTCCGCCGCCCTGGGCCTGGCCGCCAGCTTCGCCACCGCCAACGAGCGTCCGGTCGAGATCCTGCAATCGACCACGCCCAGCCTGGAAAGCATGAACGTGCAGACCATCGTCGTCAGCGCACCGCGCTTGACCGCTGCCGAGAAAGCCAGCCTGAACGGTTAAACCCGTTGGGCTGGCGGGTAGCCCGGCAAGGACGAACTGCTCCGTTGCCGAAACTCGCAAGGAATCTGGATGATTCTGGCTGTCGGCTTGGTACAATTGTGTTTTCGACATACGCAAGTCCAACCCCGACATGATTGATATCCAACTTCTTCGCAAAGACATCGACACCGCCGCCGCACGCCTGGCGACGCGCAAGTTCCAGCTGGACGTGGCCACCTTCAATGCCATCGAAGCGGAACGCAAGGCGATCCAGACGCGCACCGAGGAACTGCAGGGCAAGCGCAACTCGCTGTCGAAGCAGATCGGGCAGCTCAAGGGCAAAGGCGAAGACACCACGGCCGTGATGGCCGAAGTGGCCGGACTGGGCGACGAGCTCAAGGCCAACGAAGTCGCCCTCGGCGAGGTGCAGGCAAAGATGGCGCGCTTCATGGAAGCGGTGCCCAACCTGCCGCACGAGAGCGCGCCGCAGGGCACGGATGAAGCCGGCAACGTCGAAGTGCGCAAAGTGGGCGCCCCGCGCGCATTCGACTTCGAGGTCAAGGACCACGTCGACATCGGCGAGCGCCTGGGCCTGGACTTCGACACCGCGACCAAGCTGACCGGTTCGCGCTTCTCGATGATGAAGGGCGGCATGGCCCGCCTGCACCGCGCACTGGCCCAGTACATGCTGGACACCCACACCGGCCAGCACGGCTACACCGAGTGCTACACCCCCTATATGGTCAATGCCGACTCGCTGCGCGGCACCGGCCAGCTGCCGAAGTTCGAAGCCGACCTGTTCTCGGTGAAGAAGGGCGGCGCGGAAGGCGAGGGCGAGAACTTCTACCTGATCCCGACCTCGGAAGTGTCGCTGACCAACGTGGTGCGCGACGAGATCGTGCCCCTCGACCAGCTGCCGCTCAAGATGACGGCGCATACCCCGTGCTTCCGCTCGGAGGCGGGCAGCTACGGCCGCGACACCCGCGGCATGATCCGCCAGCACCAGTTCGACAAGGTCGAGATGGTCCAGGTGGTGCATCCGGAGCAGTCCTACGCGGCGCTGGAAGAGATGGTCGGCCAGGCCGAGTTCATCCTGACCTCGCTGGGCCTGCCTTACCGCGTCATGCTGCTGTGCACGGGCGACATGGGCTTCTCGGCCGCCAAGACCTACGACCTGGAAGTGTGGCTGCCGGCGCAGAACACCTACCGCGAGATCTCCTCGCTGTCGAACTGCGAGGCCTTCCAGGCCCGCCGCATGCAGGCGCGCTTCCGCAACGCGGCCGGCAAGCCGGAACTGCTGCACACCCTGAACGGCTCCGGCCTGGCCGTGGGCCGCACCCTGGTGGCCGTGCTCGAGAACTACCAGCAGGCGGACGGCAGCGTGATCATCCCGGACGTGCTGCGTCCCTACATGGGCGGCCTGGAGCGTCTTACTCCCGCTGCTTGAGGGAACGCAAGCAGGGGAAAATGACACCGCCGTGAAATTTTCCCTTCCATTTTCCGGGATAGCCGCTATAATGGCGGT